>NZ_NRJH01000045.1 GCF_003585925.1 Psittacicella melopsittaci | reverse complement strand
TTTTATGTAAAACTCTAAAAAACATTAGAGCAAACTACAATTTGTATAAAAATTTAAAAAAATCGCTTAAAAAATTAAAATTAATGTGGTAATATAAACTCATAATTTTTAAAAGCTAAGACTGAGAAGAGTTTTAATAAAATGATTCTCAATGATCAGTGAATGATCAAATTTAATCAATAATCATAATAAATTAAGAAGCTTGTCAAGAAGGTCAAGTTTTACAAGTGACAATACATAGTTTTGTTTTTTATGAAAGGTTTTCCTTTTAGATTTTTGGGACGTATTGTTTCTTGGTTTTAGATAATCGAGGTTATATGGATTTTTTATTAAGTATTTATAAATGGCTTTCTGATGGGCTAAACTTTGTTTTACCTATTGCTTTAGTTGTTGTAGGTTTCTTTTTCTTTTTTGTTACCAAAGGGGTACAATTTCGCCTATTTAAAGTAGGGATTAAAAACCTTCTTTCTGGTGACGCGACCAAATCACTAGATAAAACTAATATCTCTCCAGTACAAGCATTCATGACTGGTCTTGCTTCACGTGTAGGTATTGGTAACATTGCCGGCGTTGCTTCAGCGATCGTTTTAGGTGGTCCTGGTGCTGTATTCTGGATGTGGTTTGCTGCTTTATTAGGGATGGCTTCGGCATTTGCAGAGTCTTCTCTGGCACAATTATATAAAACTAAAAACTCAGAAGGGCAATTTGTTGGGGGACCAGCATTCTACATTGCTCAAGGTTTAAAACTTCCTGTAGTTGGGGTAATTTTCTCTATCTGTTTAGCATTTACTTATGGTTTTGCTTTCAACTCAATTCAAGCAAACCAAATTGCAAACACTTTACACTCAGCGTTTGATGTAGATACAAGAACAACTGCTATTGTTGTAACTGCAATGACTGCAATTGTTATTTTTGGTAGCTTAAAAGCAGTATCTAACGCTTCTTCAGGTTTAGTAATCGTAATGTCAATTTTATACATCTTTATCGGTATTGCGGTATTAGTTGTAAATTACGATCGTATTATTCCTGCTTTAGAAACAGTTTTTGCTAATGCCTTCAATCTAGATGCTGGTTTAGGGGCATTATTCGGAACCACTATTGCTTACGGTATTAAACGTGGTTTATTCTCAAACGAAGCTGGTATGGGTTCAGCACCAAACATTGCTGCAACAGCTTCAACTAAACACCCTGCAGAGCAAGGTTTAGTACAAATGATCGGTGTATGTTTTGATACATTCATTATCTGTACTTTCTCAGCATTAATTATTTTAACTACAGGTATTTACGGTGACGGTAAATATGACAACGCAGCTCTAACAACTCAATCAGCGGTTGTTTCATTAGGTGACTGGGCTGCAATTGCTATGTCAATTATTATTTTCCTATTTGCTTTCACTTCAATTATCGGTAACTTTGCTTATGCTCTTTCAGGCTTAAAATACTTTACCCAAAATAAATATGTACGTTTCCTCTTTACTATTGGTGTATGTGCGATCGTATATATTGGTAGTGTTTCTTCACCTAAAGCGGTTTGGGACGCTGCTGACTTAGCAATGGCAATTATGACTTTATTAAACTTAGTTGCAATTGTGTTCTTATGGAAACAAGTTAAACTTATTATCGATGATTACAAACGTCAATTACATAAAAAGGATTTAGATCCTGAATATGAAATTGAGTTTAACTCAGACTTATATCCTGTATTACGTGATAAAATTTATCACCAATCAATTTGGTCACGTAAACTTGATGAAAACGCTGATGATGGTATCCACAAAACTACAGGGTACAAACTCTTTGGTCATAACGATACCGAAAATCACCGTTAAGCGGATATGATTATTGATTGTCGAGTGGTCTATACAAATAGGCCACTTTTTCTATTAGAAAGAGCTAGAGGAAAAACCTCTAGCTCTTTTTTTATGACAGGTATAAATAATGGTAAATAGTATAGAATCTAATTAGAGAGCATCACGCCAAGCTTTTAAAGTTTGAACTTGTTGAGCTTCTAATTGAGCTTGCTCGATTAAAGCATCATAGTTAGTTAGAGTGTATAGTGGGCAATTTGCTTGCGCAAAAGCTTGGCTAGCTTTAGAAAGAACATAACTAAAAATCGCTACAACACCTAAAACATTTACTCCTGCTTCTCTCAGAGCTTGTACTGCTCCTAAAGAAGAAATCCCTGTTGAAATTAAGTCTTCGATTACAACTACATTTTGTCCTGGGAAAAGTTTACCCTCGATTTGATTAGTTTTACCGTGTTTTTTCTTACTATCACGGACATAAGTCATAGGTAAATTTAAAATATCGCTTACCCAAGCAGCATGAGGAATACCTGCTGTTGCCGTACCAGCTAAAACTTCTACTCCAGGGAATTTTTCTTTAATTAAATCCGCCATACTTTGAGCAATGAGTTTACGAATTAATGGATAGCTCATAGTTAAGCGGTTATCACAATAAATCGGTGATTTAATCCCTGAAGTCCAAGTAAAGTAGTTTTCTGGTTCTGGACGTAAAGCTACAGCCCCTATGCCAAGAAGGTTTTTAGCAATAAGAATTTCATTTGGAGTTGTCATATTTGAGTTCCTTAATTAAAGTTTTTGACAAAATCTTGATAGGCTTGTTCTGGATTTTCACTTTGGCTAATCGGACGTCCTACAACTATATAGTTTGAGCCTAGAGCTTTGGCTAGACTTGGGGTAGCCACTCTTTGTTGATCTCCTGTTTGGTCCCCTTCTCTACGTATACCTGGGGTTACAGTAAGAAAATCCTCGCCACATAATTGATGAATACGTTGGGCTTCGTGTACCGAACAAACTACGCCGTCAAGTTGAGCATTTTTTGCCAGCAGAGCATAGCGTTCTACACTTTGTTCGAGAGTGCCAGTAATGCCTTGTTCTTCTTGCATTTGCTCTTGGCTTGTCGAAGTAAGTTGGGTAATGGCAATAATTTTTGTTTCAGGACTGCCTCCGTCAAGCATGCCTTGTTTAGCGGCCGCGAGCATTTTTTCTCCTCCAGCAGCGTGAACTGTAAGCAGATCTACTTTAAACTGAGCTAAGCCTTTACAAGCTCCATATACAGTATTAGGGATATCATGAAGTTTTAAGTCAAGAAAGATTTGGTGTCCTAAAGCTTTAACGCGCTGAATAATTTCTGGACCATTTTGCAAATAGAGTTCCATTCCAATTTTTACAAAAAGTTTTTGTTCAAATTGACTTAAAAATTGCAAGGTTTTGTCAAGGGTAGGGAAGTCTAAAGCAATAATAACTTGTCTCATATTAATCTCTCCAGGCACGATCTTTTAAGTCAAGAATATGGTTTACTTGTAGTTGATCGAGAATTTGTTCAAGATCCGCAATAATTTTTGGGCAAACATAAGGATCGGTAAAGTTAGCTGTACCTACGGCAACTGCACTTGCACCTGCGGAAATAAAATCTATTACATCCCAAGCGTCCATAACTCCGCCCATGCCAATAATAGGAATATTTACCGCTTGGGCTACTTGATATACCATACGAATAGCTACAGGTTTTACTGCAGGTCCCGAAAGCCCCCCTGTTTTATTGGCAATAATTGGCTTACCTGTTTTACTGTCAAGACGCATGCCTACCAGAGTGTTTATCATGGTAATACCGTCAGCTCCTGCTTGTTCTACCGCTTTAGCCATGGCAACTATGTCAGTGACATTAGGTGATAGCTTAACGTAAACAGGAACTTGCGATACCGCTTTTACTTTACGTACAAGTAAAGCTGCTACTTCGGGATCTGTACCAAATTGAATGCCACCATGTTTTACATTAGGGCAAGAAATATTTAACTCTAGAGCTTTTACATTTGGAGACTTACTTATATGCTCGGCAACATAAACATAGTCTTCAATTTCCGAGCCAGCAATATTGGCAATAATTGGCACATCATAGGCTTCTAAGGCTGGAAGCTTATGAGCCATAATTTCATGTACTCCAGGGTTTTGCAGACCTATGGCATTTAACATCCCAGAGCTAGTTTCCGCAACTCGCGGAGTTGGATTACCAAAACGAGGTTCTTTGGTAGCGGCTTTAATCATAATTGCCCCTAGTACCGAAAGGTCATAAAACTGGGCATATTCTATCCCAAAGGCAAAGCAACCTGAAGCTGGCATAATTGGATTTTTTAACTCTAATCCAGGTAAGTTTACTTTTAATCTTTCACTCATAATTTTTTAGGCAAAGGTTATATCTTTAGCTTTAAATACTGGACCATCAAAGCAAATGCGTTTAACTTCTCCTTGCTTATCTTGGCAAACACAAGCATAGCAAGCACCTACTCCACAAGCCATACGCTCTTCGAGAGAAACATAGCCAGGTTTATTAAGTTCTTGACTTAAAGCTTTGAGCATAGGCGTTGGTCCACAGGCATAATAGGCGTCATAGTCAAGCTCAAGTTGAGCTATGGCTTGAGTAACAAATCCCTTAAAGCCATATGAGCCATCTGCAGTACAAACTATAGTTGTGCCTAGGGCTTCAAACTCTTGCGCGTAAAAAACATCTTGAGCTTGATTAAAACCTAAAACATGAATAGTTTTTACTCCTTTAGCCTGAAAGCGTCGTGCTAGTTCATATAAAGGTGGTACGCCAATACCACCTCCAACTAAAAGAGCCGTTTGCCCTGGAGCAAGGGTATCTAAATCATACCCTTGTCCTAGAGGTCCTAAAATATCCAGTTCATCTCCAGCCCCGAGTTGAGCCAGAGCTTTAGTACCTGCTCCTTGCGCACGGTAGATCATCACAAATTGATCTTTTTCTGGTTCAATTTGACAAATGGAAATAGGACGACGGAGAACAAACTCATTGCCCTTGCCAATTCTGATATTAACAAATTGTCCAGGCGTATGCATTTTGCTAACTAGCTCAGGACTAGAGACGCAAAGGCGATAGATTTGCTGGGCAATTAATTCTTGGCTGATAACTTTAGCATTGATCATATATTTCTCTAAACAAGCGGGTTAATTGAAAAAGAACGTGACTCTAATACACTTACTAAAGCATTAGCGGTATCTAAAGAGGTTAGAGAGATAATTCCTTGCTCTACGGCAGCTCTTAAGATAGTAAAGGCGTCATTGGCTGCCGTTTTATCTTTACTCGAAGCATTGATAATTATGTCAACCTTACCTTGATAAATGCTATCTACTACCGAGTTTTGCTCTCCCACTTTACCTACATAGTCAACGCGCAGACCGTTTTCTTTGAAAAAGTTTGCTGTACCTTCGGTAGCAAGAAGATTGTAGCCTACAGCACTAAAGCGACGAGCGAGACTTAAAGCCTCATCTTTAGCTTGTTCGCAAATGGTAAATAAAACTGTGCCTGTATCTTGAATTTTCATTCCCGCAGCTACTAGCCCCTTGTAAAGAGATTTTTCTAGTGTTGAGTCAGTTCCCATTACCTCACCTGTAGATTTCATTTCAGGGCCAAGACGGGTATCTACATCTTTTAGTTTTTGGAAGCTAAATACAGGTACTTTAGTGTAAACTCCCTCTCCTGCTTCTACTACTCCTGTTTGGTAACCTAGACTTGCTAGTTTAGTACCTAAGATAGCTTGCATAGCTAGGTTTGCCATAGGCACATGGGTAATTTTACTTAGGAAAGGTACAGTACGCGAAGCTCTTGGGTTAACTTCGAGAACATATACTTGGTTATCTGAGATTACATATTGAATATTAATTAAGCCAACTATGTTCAGACCTTTAGCTAGAGCAATGGTATATTTAGTTAGGGTATCAATTTGCTCTTGGCTCAAGTGTTGTGGCGGATATACAGCAATTGAGTCCCCTGAGTGCACCCCAGCTCGCTCAATATGTTCCATAATTCCTGGAATAACCACTGTTTGCCCGTCGCAAATTGCGTCTACTTCTACTTCTTTACCAATTAAGTAACGGTCAGTTAAAACTGGGTGTTCAGGTGAAGCTTTTACTGCTGTTTGCATATAGTGGCGCAGTTCTTGTTCGTTATAAACAATTTCCATAGCTCGACCGCCAAGAACATACGAAGGACGCACTAAAACTGGGTAGCCAATTTGAACTGCATTTTCCACTGCCGTTTGCGTATCATAAGCGGTTTTACCTAGAGGTTGCGGAATATCTAAGCGATGTAACAGAGCTTCAAATTTGTCGCGGTTTTCGGCATTATCTATTTCTTCGAGGGCAGTACCAAGAATTTTTACTCCATGTTTGGCAAGTTTATCAGCAAGGTTAATTGCCGTTTGCCCACCAAATTGTACTACTACACCAAGCGGTTGTTCTTGGCGAATAACTGCCATTACATCTTCTTCGGTTAATGGTTCAAAGTATAATTTGTCCGAGATAGTAAAGTCAGTAGAAACTGTTTCTGGGTTGTTATTGATAATAATTGCTTCATAACCTGCTTGACGAATAGCTAACACTGCATGTACAGTA
This sequence comes from Psittacicella melopsittaci, assembly GCF_003585925.1. Lineage (GTDB taxonomy): Bacteria > Pseudomonadota > Gammaproteobacteria > Enterobacterales > Psittacicellaceae > Psittacicella > Psittacicella melopsittaci. Next base: position 74,642 of record NZ_NRJH01000045.1, on the reverse strand, counting down.
GCATAGTCAAATTCTACCCCCTGTCCAATACGAATTGGTCCCGAACCTAAAACAATAATTTTTTCCTTATCGGTACGAATAGATTCATTTTCAAATTCGTAAGTAGAGTAGAAGTAAGGAGTTGCCGAAGCAAATTCACTTGCACAAGTATCCACCATTTTATAGACAGGGGTAATATTATTTTCTTGACGCAGTTGGTAAATATGCTCAGGGCTAGTTTGCCAGCGGTGAGCAATTACCTTATCTGAAAAGCCGTAACGTTTTGCATAGGCTAAAAGATCAAGATCGCCTACATTGTCTTTTAATTGGTGTTCAAGATCGATAATGTGTTGCATTTTATCGAGAAAGAACATATCAATTTGCGTTAAGGCATGAATTTGCTCTGGAGTAACGCCACGACGAAGCGCTTCACCGATAAAAAAGAGACGTTCGTCACCAGCTTTTTTAATGCGTTTGAGAATATACTCAAGAGTAAACTCTTCCCCATTAGGTAAGCCAAGATGGTGCACGCCATACTCAAGCGAACGTATAGCTTTAAGCAAGCTCTCTTCATAAGTGCGTCCAATTGCCATAACTTCACCTGTAGCTTTCATTTGAGTGCCTAAAAAGCGATCGGCATGCTCAAATTTATCAAAAGGGAAGCGAGGTATTTTGGTAACTACATAGTCTAAGCTCGGCTCAAAACAAGCTTTGGTAGTTTGAGTTACAGGGTTAGTAATTTCATCCAGGGTTAAGCCTACAGCAATTTTAGCGGCAATTTTAGCAATTGGATAACCTGTAGCTTTAGAAGCAAGAGCCGAAGAACGGCTTACACGTGGGTTTACTTCAATAATGTAGTAGTTAAAAGAGTTAGGATCTAAAGCTAGCTGAACATTACAGCCCCCTTCGATTTTTAAGGCACGAATGATTTTTAAAGATACATCACGAAGCATTTGATATTCGCGATCGCTTAGAGTTTGCGAAGGGGCTACTACAATTGAGTCACCTGTGTGAATACCCACAGGATCTATGTTTTCCATATTACATACAACAATTGCTGTATCTTTTGCATCACGCATTACTTCGTATTCGATTTCTTTATAGCCAGCAATAGATTTTTCTAGTAAGCATTGTTTAACTGGAGAATAGTGTAAACCAGCACTTACAATTTGTTCGAGGTCGTGATCGTTATAACAAATTCCGCCCCCAGTACCGCCCATAGTAAAGGCTGGACGTACAATAACCGGATAGCCTATTTGAGCCACAAAAGCACGTGCTTGCTCGAGGTTATGGATAATATCTGATTCTGGCACTGGCTCGCCAATTTCTTGCATTAAGGCACGGAAAAGTTCACGATCTTCTGCCTGTTTAATTGAGTCGAGTTTGGTACCGAGCAGTTGAACCTTGTATTGCTCGAGAATGCCCGCTTCATGGAGTTGTACTGCCATGTTTAAGCCCACTTGCCCACCTAGGGTAGGTAAAAGAGCGTCTGGTCTTTCTTTACGAATGATCTTAGCTAAAAACTCTAAAGTTAAAGGCTCGATATAAACCTTATCAGCAATTTCTTGATCGGTCATAATAGTTGCAGGGTTAGAGTTTACCAGAATTACTCTATAGCCTTCTTCTTTTAAAGAGAGACAAGCTTGCGTACCTGCATAGTCAAACTCAGCTGCTTGACCGATAATAATTGGACCCGAACCAATTACTAGAATAGTCTTAATGTCTTGACGTTTAGGCATGTTGTAATTCCTTATTTTTGTTAATAAACTCTTCCATGTTGGCAATAAACTGATCAAATACTTCATTGGCATCATGAGGACCTGGTGCCGCTTCTGGGTGATATTGCACCGAGAAAGTGAGGAAGTTTTTATGTCTTACTCCTTCACAAGTACCGTCATTAAGAGAAATATGGGTTAATTCTAAATCGGTATTAGCTAAAGAATCTAGGTCGACAGCATAACCATGGTTTTGCGAAGTAATAGATACTTTATTAGTAAGGATATTTTTTACTGGGTGATTAGCACCACGGTGACCAAATTTTAGTTTATAGGTTTTTGCTCCTGAAGCTAAGGCAATCAGTTGGTGTCCCATACAGATACCAAAAATTGGTACTTGCGGAATTAATTTAGCAATAGTAGCTATAGTTTGCGGTACACTTGTTGGATCGCCAGGACCATTGGTTAACATAACTCCGTCTGGGTTTTGGCGCATAATTTCTTCTTCACTTGCGTCAAAAGGTACTACCACAACATCGCAACCACGTGCGGTAAGTTCGCGTAAAATGCTTGACTTCATGCCAAGATCTACGAGCACTACGCGATAACCACGTCCAGTTACGGGGTAGCTGGTTTTTGTTGCTACTTGAGCAATTTGGTCTTGAGGTAGATCTGTAGCTTGCATAAGGGCTACAAGTTCTTGCGGGTCTTGATCAAGATTGGCAATTACGCCCTTAATCGTACCAAAAGCACGAATTTTACGGGTTAAAGCTCGCGTGTCTATGCCAGAAATGCCAGGAATATTTAACTCGCTTAGAACTTGATCTAGAGTTTTACCACTTCTAAAGTTCGAAGGTTTATGGCACGCTTCGCGTACTACCATGCCTTTAATTGAAGGGTTAATAGTTTCATAATCAAAGCGGTTAATGCCATAGTTACCAATTAAAGGATAAGTAAAAGTAATTATTTGTCCGTTATAAGAAGGATCTGAGAGAGTTTCTTGGTAACCAGTCATGCCTGTGTTAAATACAACTTCGCCCAGAGCTTGGGTACTTGCCCCAAAAGCGTAACCTTTAAATACTGTGCCGTCTGCAAGAACTAATTGACGATTAAATTTATACATATGTGTCCTCATTAAATTGTCGAATCTTGGTATGCAACCTTGCCCGCAGCTAGGGTTAACACTGGCATACCGTATACTTTATTACCTGCGTATGGAGTGTTGCGTCCTTTAGATAAAAACTCTTCTGGATTAATAAGCCAAGATTTTTCAAGGTCTAACACTACAATATCAGCACTAAAGCCTGGAGCAATTTGTCCGTAAGGTAAAGAGAAGGTTTGTGCTACTTTGCTAGACATAGCTTGGAGTAAAAACTCTAAAGACATTTGCCCAGTTTTTACAAAAGTAGTATAGAGTTGCGCAAAGGCAGTTTCACTGCCAACAATACCAAAAGCTGCCTTGGTCATACTCAGGTTTTTCTCTTCTGGAGCATGTGGGGCATGGTCAGTGGCAATAATATCAATAGTACCGTCAAGTAAGCCTTCGATTAGAGCTTGGCGGTCATCATGAGCTCTAAGTGGTGGGTTCATTTTCCACATACCATTGTCGGCAGGAATATCCATATCGTGACTAATTAAATGGTGCGGACATACTTCACAAGTAACTTTAATTCCCGCTCGTTTTGCTTCTCTCACTACACGTACTGATTCTTTGGTTGAAACATGGCAAACATGATAGTGACAGCCTGCTGCTTCGGCAAGGAGGACGTCACGAGCAATTTGCACAGACTCACAAACAGAAGGAATGCCTGGTAGACCAAGTTGACGCGAACGTTGCCCACAGTGCATGCAACCTCCGAGGATTAAGCTGTTTTCCTCACAGTGAGCTACTACGGGTTTATTTAGTTTGGCTGCAATTTTCATGGATTGGTACATCATATTGGCATCTTGTACCCCACGTCCGTCATCGGAAAAAGCAAACACATGCGGAGCTAATTCTTCGAAGTCGGCGTAATCCTTGCCAAGTTCGCCTTTGGTAATAGCCCCATAAGGTAAAGCACGAATTACCGAATGTTGAGCAATTAACTCTAGTTGCGGACGTAAATTTTCTAGTGAGTCTGGCACTGGATTGAGATTAGGCATAGGCATAGCAGTAGTAAAACCACCTCGAGCTGCCGCACGTGAAGCTTGGGCTATAGTTTCTTTGTAACTAAAGCCAGGTTCGCGCCAGTGCACATGCACATCAATAAAGCCAGGAGCAACAATTTTACCTGTAAGATCATAAGTAGTCGTTACTTGTGGGCAGTCTAGGTTTTGTCCTACAGCTTTAATAGATCCGTCAGCAATTAAAATATCGCTAGTTACAAAAGTATTGCCGAGTAAAACTTGTCCGTTTTTAAGTAAAATCATTGCTTTATCCTAAGTTGTTTTGTTCTATTACTAAAGAGAGAATTGCTTGACGCATGTACATGCCATTTTTCATTTGGGTAAAGATACGAGATTTTGGTGCTTCTACCAGATCGCTATCTATTTCTACCCCGCGATTAACAGGAGCTGGGTGTAAAACTATAGCTCGCTCGTGGAGTTGAGCATAACGTTCTTGGCTTAAGCCATAGCCTTGGTGATAGGTGTCTTTGTCAAAGAGCACTTGACCGTCATGACGTTCGTGTTGTACGCGTAACATCATGCAAACATCAACTTGGCTAATAACTTGATCAAAATCTACTACTGGGCCGAGGGTTGGGTCAGTAAATTCAGGTGGGCAAACAAAAGAAACTTTTGCTCCCAGACGGGTGAGGGCATGGTAATTAGATCGAGCTACCCTTGAGTTTTTTATGTCGCCGACAATAACTATGTTTAAATCGGTAAAAGTACCAAATTGTTCATAGATTGTCATGAGGTCTAGCAGACATTGAGAAGGGTGTTCTCCCGATCCATCACCGCCAGAGATTACAGGAATGGAAAGGTTTTGTAGTTGGTGATAATACTCATTTTCGGGATGACGGATTACTAAAAGGTGGCAACCAATCATTTCGAGAGTTTTACAAGTATCATAAAGAGATTCACCTTTATTAACTGAGGAAGTAGAGCATTCGAAGTTAATTACATTTAATCCTAAATGCTTTTGGGCAACTTCAAAACTATGTTTGGTGCGCGTTGAATTTTCAAAAAATAAATTTGCAACATAGAGATCTGGACGTTGTATAGGTGCTTGCTCGCCATTTTTTAAAGCAAGAGCATGATTGATTAAAGCATAGATCTGTTCGTCAGTCAGATTTGCCATTTTGACAAGATTAAACATATTTAGTTCCCTCTTTTTGCTCATAAAAAAAGCACCCTGCTTTCGCAAGGTGCTTTTTAGCTTTGCCTTTAGAACCCTCTAGTGTAGACACACTAAGGGTTGGCTAAAATTTTTTGTTCCTTGCTGGCCTCTCTGGACCAATTTAAAAGAAAAATAGATTTTTTATACAATAGTAATTTTGTCTTCGCCGTCTACTTCTTGGAGATAAAGATTAATACTTTCTTTGCGTGAAGTAGGAATGTTTTTTCCGACAAAGTCCGCTCGAATTGGTAATTCACGGTGTCCGCGATCTACCATTACTGCTAGTCTAATTGCACCTGGACGTCCCGCATCCATGATAGCATCCATAGCTGAACGGATAGTGCGACCTGTATAGAGCACATCATCGACAATAATAATTGTTTTATGATGGAGGTCGCTAGAAAATGAAATGGTTTGTTCGCTTTCCCTCGTGCGATCACGGTCGTCACGATAAGGAGTTATATCTAAACCTTCTAATTTAACTTTTACGCCTTCGAATTTATAAATTAAATCCTGTAAGCGTTGAGCTAAAAATTCGCCTCGACGTTTAATGCCAACTAAGACAAGATTATCTAAGTCTGGTATTTTTTCCATAATTTCATGGGCAATACGCGTAAGCATACGTCTTATATCTTGAGGACTATAAAGAATTCTTTCTGCCATAGAGTTATGTTTTTTATTTTCTGGTAGAAAATTATACCACAGAAATAAAAAATTGCAAAAAAAATGAACTAGGCAAAGCACCTAGTTCATTTTGTACTATTCATTGATCATAATACGACTAATACGACCTTCAAGTTCTTCCTCTTTACGGATAGTCATAACTTCTACCCCGCCAGGAATAATTAAAAGTTGGTGTTCGTATTGCGCTGAATCTTTTTTATCACGCGTTACCGCAGTCCAACCGTCTTTTAAAGTACGATCACGCCAGTCACCTGCATTGATCATAGGCTCGATTGTAAATACCATGCCTTCTTCCATTTCCACATCCCAGTTATTTGGGTAGTGTAAAACTTCTGGAGCTTGGTGGAATTCATCACCTATACCATGACCTATATAAGAACGTACAATTGAAAAGCTATATGGAGCTACTACTTTGTGAATAGCATCACCGATTTCGTTGAATTTTGCGCCTGGCTTACATACGCGAATAGCTGCGTAAAGAGACTCTAAAGTAGCATCAACTAAATCTTGAGTACGTTTATTAGTTTCTCCACCAACTACATACATTTTTGAGTTATCGCCATAGTAGCCGTCTTTGATAACCGTAAGGTCAATGTTAATAATATCGCCCTCACGTAAAATTTGTTTATCGCTTGGAATACCGTGACAAATAACTTCGTTTACTGAAGTACAAATTGAGTTAGGAAAACCATGATAGTTTAAACATGCAGGAATAACTTTTTGTACATTCACCATATAGTCATGAGCAATACGGTCAAGTTCTAAAGTAGTTACACCTGGTTTAACAAATTGATCCATGTACTCAAGAGTTTGTGCCGCTATTTTACAAGCGATACGAATTTTTTCAATTTCTTCCGGAGAGTAAATTACAATACCATCCTTTCTTTTTGTACTCATTTGGATACCTTTATTATTTTTTATTTTGTTGAGCAATAAAAGTTTTAATTAGTTGTTCATACTCTCTAATTAAAGAGATAGCTTCGACATAGTCGGGATGACTTTGATTACGCCAAGAATATTCAAAGAAATAAGTAAAACCATCAATACTTTGGAAGACATCATATTGCTCTGAAGCTAAAGCAAGTAAAGCATAATCAATATAGATATGACTTAACCATTGTTCTGGCTTCATTTGATCTATACCAAAAGGTTCTTTGTATTGTCTTTGTTCTACAGTTAGATTTTGCGTATCAAACTGAGGCGATTGGTGTAAAAAGTCTTTGGTTTTTTCTAAGTGTTGCGTAATTTGTTGTTTTAAGTTTGACATAGGATTGCTCCTTAATAATTATGTTTGTGGTTATTATTTTAGCCATGTATGAACATAAGCTAGAGCTTCAACTAATTCATTAGCAGTTATATTATTAAATTTTTGTGAGTGAGCAAAAGCATTACGCAGTTGGTTTATTGTGGTTTTATCGGCAAAGTCTGGATAAATACTTTGCATAGCTTTTAAGCGTTCAACTATAGTTGGGGTAATAGTTGATAGTTGTAAGCTTTCAATGCCTTTGTTTTCTACTTGGAGAGCTTGTAAAGCTTCAACCATTACTGACATAAAGGTATCAAGTTGGGTTAGATAGATATCTAATTGTTTTGCCAGTAATTGTCTTTGTTCTGAACTACGATCAGCCAGAAGATTTTCAAAATATTTTACTTGTTGCATTAAGCCTTGGGCATTAAAGTTAGTAAAACTATTTAAATTGAATATCTCGCTAAAATATTCACAAAAGCCTGCAAGCTTAGTATCACAAATATTTTTTTCTAATTTTATTGCCGCTAAAGCAGGAGCGATAAAGCAGTGTTCAACATTATTACGATAATAGTTAAACTCAGCTAGAGCTTGCTTTTTAACTACCAGTTGAGACTCGGTTATAGAAGTAAAATTATCTGCACATACTTTAATTACATCGGCAAGAATTTTGTCACTTGGCGTTTGACAAATTGCATAGCCAGGATTAAATTCAATTGTATGCTTGAGAATATGTTGAAAAAATTCAATATCTTGGCTTAATTTTGCTCGGTCTAATTTACCGTCACTATTAAAAATAGCCGCCGAGAATAAAGCTTTATCAGAGATAGTAGCGTTACTATTAATAGAAATAGCTATATCGCGAGCCAAAGCATTTGAGGCATTTTCAAAACCTGCTTTGTCTAGCTTATTGCTAGCCATGTCCTCTTGCCAACTTGGCCAGTGCTCATTGAGGTAGTTACGAATATACAGAGGACGTGCAAAGTTTAAGTAAACTTGCCCTTGATACTTTAATTTAGAAAGATTTTTTAAAACTAAAAGAGCCGACTCTTTATTTTTCTTTTTCCCGAGCAGTTCTTGCACATAGGTTTTAGATTCAAAAACCTTATCATATGCAATAAACACAGGAACATAGTATTGATTTATCTCATTACTTTTGAGAAAACCACTCAGAGTCATATTTAACATTCCCGTTTTCGGAGTTAATAAGCGTCCTGTACGAGAACGTCCTCCTTCAATAAAAAACTCTACATCTTGCGTATTTTTAATAATTTCAGCAATGTAGGTTTTAAAAACTATTGAGTAGAGGTAGTTGTTAAAGCTACGACGTAAGAAAAAAGCACCACCGCGACGGAAAATTTTTCCTACAGGCCAGAAATTTAAGTTAATTCCTGCTGCTATTAGAGGTAGTTTTGTTGCCCCATATTCATTGAGAATATAGCTAAGTAATAAATAGTCTATGTGAGATCTGTGCGTTGGCACATAAGTTAAAGACACTTTATCTTGATTATAGACTAAATCAAGAACATTTTCTAAGCCACGAATTGTAATCCCTGAATAGAAACGATTCCATACTTTACTCAGAACAAAATCGTATTTTTTTAAGGTTGAAAAACGTGGATCGGCAGCGATTTCATCAATTATCTCACTTGCAGCTTGATATTGTTTTTGAAAGGCTGCAGTACTGGCAACAGGATCACTTTTGCCTTTTTTATTTTTTCCTATAGCTTCTTGTACTTGCGGATCAAGCAGTACCGCTTGACAAACTTCTTTACGTGATATTTTAGTTTGGTTACTATTACGACGAGCTAATACTGTGCGATATTGGTTACGTAAATAGTAAGCTAAAGAGTGAGCAAGAAAATCTAAGTCTTTGTCTTCTAAGTCAGTAATATATTCTGCGTGATTAAGTTTTTCTGCCGTAGCATGCACCAGACTTAAGTCGTTACAGTTAAAGCGACTTATATCAGTTGCCAGCATAATGCTAGTTAGATCACGTAAATTATACTGCGAATATAAAGTTAAAAACGAGAACTTGCGGAGCTTGATAAAGCTTTTAATGTTTAACCAAGTTTTACGCAGACCTGAAGCCTTAACGTGAATACTTGGCTTAGCTATAACATCGGTTCCCCATTGCGGATAGACAAAAACTAAATTAATTTGTTCTCCCAGAGCGTAGATTTTTCTTAAATCACTTTCTAGGTTAGGATGCATAGGGCTAGTTTCTGCCGTAATATACTCACCTTGTTGTAAAAATATTACAGGAGCTTGATTAAATTTACCATAACCTTGATGAGTAAGAAGATTGAGATCCCATGGGAGATTATGTTTTTTAACTGTTTGCTCTAAAGCTTGGAGAGCTAAGCTAGTGTCATAAGGTAAAACATAGATTACCTTTTGCTCAGAAGTTACTACACCTACGTCCTTTCGCACAATATCACGTAAGCGAGTTAATTTAAATAATAATCGTGACATAAAAAAGCAAATAAGAGAAAGAAGTTAATAAGCGAGCTTATTAACTTCTACAATTGGTTTTATTTATGACGCATCGCAGGGAAGAGGATTACATCACGAATTGAAGGTGAGTTAGAGAAGATCATTGCTAAACGGTCAATACCTAGACCTTCACCTGTAGTTGGTGGTAAGCCTTGTTCTAAAGCTTCAACAAAGTCTTCATCGTAATCCATAGCTTCATCATCACCGAGATCTTTTGCTTTTAATTGATCACGGAAACGTTGCGCTTGGTCTTGAGCGTCATTTAACTCTGAATAAGCATTACCAATTTCACGTCCGCCAATAAAGAACTCAAAGCGATCAGTAAAGAATGGATTTTCATCATTCTTACGAGCTAGAGGAGATACTTCTAATGGGTAAGAGTAAATGAAAGTTGGTTGAATTAAATGTTCTTCAGCTACAGCTTCAAATAATTCTGCAATGCAGCGACCGTGACCCCAAGATTTTTCTCTTTCAATACCACGTTCTTTTAATAAGCGTTCGCAAGTTGCTTCATCCATAATTTGCTCTTCAGTAATTTCTGGAGCATATTTACAGATAGCTTCGATCATGGTTAAACGAGCAAATGGACCTTTGAAGTTAAATACATAGTCGCCATAAGGAACATCTGTAGTGCCAAGAATATCTTGAGCTAAGCTTTCCAGTAATTCTTCGGTTAGGTTCATGTTGTCAAATACATTTGCATAAGCCCAGTACCATTCGATCATAGTAAACTCTGGGTTGTGACGTACAGATACCCCTTCATTACGGAAGTTACGGTTTAATTCAAATACTTTTTCAAAACCACCTACAACAAGACGTTTTAAGTATAACTCTGGAGCTATACGTAAATACATGTCCATGTCTAATGCATTGTGGTGGGTAATAAATGGACGAGCAGCAGCCCCACCTACTAAAGTGTGTAGCATAGGAGTTTCAACTTCTAAGAAACCGCGTGCTGTTAAGAAGTTTCTAATTCCTGAAATTAATTTAGAACGAATTTCAAAAGTACGACGACTGTCTTCGTTTACAATTAAGTCTAAATATCTTTTACGGTAACGAATTTCTTGATCTTCTAAACCGTGGAATTTATCAGGTAATGGACGTAAAGCCTTGGTTAAGATTTGGAAAAATGAGGCACGAATTGAAAGCTCGCCTGTTTTAGTTTTAAATACTTGACCTTCAATGGCAACTATATCACCTAAATCTGTGTAATCTTTAAAGTATTGGTAAACTTCTTCACCTAAAAGGTCTTTAGCTAAGTAAGCTTGGATTCTACCTTTGCCATCTTGAATACTAATAAAAGCAGCCTTACCCATTAAACGCTTGAACATTACACGACCAGCAATTTTTGCATGGTGTCCTGCCGCCTTTAATTCTTCTGCATCTACAGCATCATATTTTTCATGTAATTCACTTGAGTAGTGATCGCGTTTAAAAGTATTTGGGAATGCTACGCCACGTGCTCTTAATTCATCTAGTTTTTGGGCACGAGCTTCAAATTCATTAGCAATATCTAGGTTTTGATCTGACATAGGATTTGAAATAAGTTATAAGTTATAAAATACCAATAATAAGTTAGAAATATATCTAAGCAACTTATTATTTTACCATAATTTTAGTTAAATTTTCCAGTACTCCTACTGTACTCCTAACTTTAACTGCGCTTCAATAAATTTATCGAGATCCCCATTTAATACCGCGGTTGGATTAGAAGATTCTACTCCCGTACGCATATCTTTAATGCGCGAGTCATCTAAAACATAAGAGCGGATTTGAGATCCCCAAGCATTTTCTGATTTATTTTCTTCAAGGTTTTGTTGTTCGGCGCGACGCTTTTCCATTTCCATTTCGTATAAGCGAGATTTTAATTGCTTCATACAAATTTCACGGTTTTGGTGTTGGGAACGCGATTGTTGTGACTGCACAACTATGCCTGTAGGAATATGGGTAATACGTACTGCTGATTCTGTTTTATTTACGTGTTGTCCCCCAGCTCCCGATGAACGATATACGTCCATTTTTAAGTCAGCAGGATTGATTTCTACCTCAAAGCTATCATCGATTTCAGGATGCACATATACCGAAGCAAAAGAAGTGTGACGCTTGTTATTAGCATCAAAAGGACTTTTTCTTACTAAACGGTGTACTCCTGTTTCAGTACGTAAATAGCCGTAAGCGTATTCGCCCTCAATGTATAAAGTACATTGCTTAGTACCTGCAGTATCACCTGGTAAGCGGTCAATTTCGCTAACTTTAAAGCTATGGCTTTCTGCCCATTTGGTGTACATACGAATAAGCATGTCTACCCAGTCTTGTGCTTCGGTACCACCCGAGCCTGCATTAAAGTCAATATAGCAGTTTGCCCGATCATGCGGGTTATTGAACATAACTTTAAATTCAAGCTCTTCAATACTTTGTTGTACTTGCATGAGGTTTTGGTAAACCAGCGCCTCTTCTTCGCCAAGTTCAGTATAGAACTCTTTGTTTTCTTCGACTTGTTCTTGGGTTTGCTCCAGAACATTTACTACGGCTTCGAGACTAGATTTTTCCTTGCCTAGTTCAAGAGCATTTTGTGGATTGTCCCAGACTTTAGGATCGGCAAGAAGAAGGTTTACTTCTTCGAGGCGTTCTTTTTTATTGTCGTAGGCAAAGTAGTTTTTTAAGCTGGCAATACGAGCTAAAAGGTCATCGGCAATAGCGATTATATTAATATTGTCAAGCATAATTATTTATTCAGGGCAAATAATTTTTGGGCATTACTTAAAGTTTGAGCAGCAAATTGCTCTGGAGTTAAGCCATACATAGCTGCTACATAGTTAACTACATCGCGCGTGTAAGCAGGTTGATTTTCTTTACCTCTATGTGGCACAGGAGCTAAGTAAGGAGCATCTGTTTCGGTAAGAATACGTTCAACAGGTACTTGACGTAATACTTCACGCAGAGGCTCGGCATTTTTAAAAGTAGCTATGCCTCCTACGCCAATATGAAAGTCTAGAGCCAAAGCACGTTGGGCTATAGCTAAGTCTTCGGTAAAGCAGTGGATAACCCCTTTGCGTACGCCTGAAGCTTCGATCATATCTAGAGTAGTATGAGCTATATCCCCACGCGTGTGAATAATTACGGGTAAATCTAATTCTAAAGCTAGAGCAAGTTGTTGGGCAAAAACTTCTTTTTGGATATCAAGATGTTCTTTGGTCCAATAAGAGTCAAGACCTATTTCACCTACGGCAACTAGGCGTGGGTTCTCTTGAAAGTGTTGACGCATGCGAGCTATATCAAGAGGTTGCTCATGGGCATGGCTAGGGTGAATCCCTAACGCAAAGAAAATTTCTGGGAAAGTTAAATACTCTTCTTTAATTTCCTCATATTCATGTAGCTTACAAGATACATGGATAATTTGCTCGACATTACGAGCGTGGGCTTTTGCAATTACATCAGCAATGTCTTTATGTTCTTTTTCATAGTCAAGATAATTTAAATGACAGTGCGTATCTATAACATGCATTTTTTCTTCATCCTTAATTTTTTAATTTTTGCTCTTCAAGTTGTTGGCGGTAGAAAGTTTGAGCATCGCTTATATTCATGAGGCTATAGGCAAAGAGTGCAGTTAAGGAAGCAACTTTATAGGCTATGCCAAGAAGCGAACCTTCTACTCCAAGTTGAGGAGTAAAGAGTTTTAATTGTGTTTGTAAAACTAATAAGCGATCAACGAGATCATAAAGTTTTTCAACATCACTATCTTTTTGTAAATTTTGTTGAATATGTTCTACTGCCAAAGCAAAGGCAGAGTTTTGTTCAAAATTAATTACGGCGTCTAAAGCATCAAAAGTATCATTACTATTTAAGAAAAACTTTTTCCCCGCATAGGTTAAAGTCTTACTTAAAGCTTCAAGTTGCCAGATAAAAACTTCGCTGTCTTTACAATCAAAAGCAGCAACAAAATCATCAACCTCTAAATTAGAAAACAGTTGGAGAAGATGTTGGTTTAATTGTAAAAAGCTTCTAACAAAATTTTTCTCCTGCATTTTTAACATTAAGGCTGGTTGTCCTGGAGCCAGAGACTTTAAGTAAGAGCGTTCGGGTTGGTGTATTTCTTTTGCCGTGAGAAACTCTTCGATTTGCTCTTGGTCAGGTTGAGGTAAGTGTAAAACCAGACAACGTGAACGAATAGTAGGTAAAATTGAAAAACCAGCAGGTAAGCCAATTAAAAATACTGTATGAGGCGGTGGTTCTTCAAGAGTTTTTAACATGGCATTGGCAGGTTTAGTTCCTAGTTTAGAGGCATCTAAAATAGTTACCACATTTTGTGAGGAAATACTTGGCTCTAAACCTACGCGATCAATCATAGTTCTTACTGTGTCAATGCTAATAGCCTTGCTAGGATCATCGAGATGTAAATCAAAAAGATCGGTATTAGATTTTAAGCTATAAGCCTGACAAGCCCGACACTTTCCACAAGCTTCTCTAAGCTCATGATTTTGGTTTTCTTTACAGAGTAAAAATTGGCTAAAGCGAGCAATTAATTCTTCTTGTCCTATATCTCCATCAAATACTAGCAAGTAGGCATGATGAAGCTTATTCGCATGATAGGAGTCGACTAAAAAATCATAAGTTTTTTGTAGCCAAGGATACATTATTTTTACCTAGTTAAGTTGTAAAGATGCTAAAGTTTGTACAAAGAGTTCTCTTACTTCTTGTTCCGAAAGTTGGGCATTGAGAATAACTAAATAAGTCCCTTGGGCATTTTGATAAACTTCGACCTCGTTTGCTTTGCTAGCTTCTACATAAGCTAAATTGGTAATTGCTTGGGCTTGAGCTTTAAAGTTTTCGAGGTAAAGATTATAGCCAGCTTCGGTACGTTGATAGAACTGATCGCCTTTAGCTTCCATATTATCATGAGCACGTACGGCTCCTGAACGAGCTAAGCCAACACGATAATCTACTTTAGCGTAGAGAATAACATCGATTTTTTGTTGACAATAGATTTGTTTAACCGTTTGCTCAAAGTAGTCGACACTAATATTTGCTGGATAAGCCTGGTAGGCAAAAGAAGAAATATAGCTTCGATCCGAGAGCACGATTTTATTATCTTTTAAAGCAGGAATTACTTTTTGATTAAGTAATTCGGTACGTGAAGCCATAAAAAGAAAAAGTTCGGTTAAAGCTTGGAGCTTATGTTTACTATTGAGCAAAAGATAACGAATTTCTTCACCAAATTCAGTTGAACCTGGTTCACGAACCGAAAAGGTATTAGTTAGTTGCTCTTCTAACCAATCTTTTAAACTAGTTTTGCCTGAACCATCCAAACCTTCAAGGACAATATACTTACCTTGATAGTTATCTTGGATAATTTCAATTAGACTTTTAAGGACCATTTTTACTTATAAGTGTTACGATATTCTTGATTAAATTTATTTACATTTTTTAGATGGTCGTTGTAATTAGTGGCAAAAGCATGCTTACTTTCCCCAAAAACAGCCATAAAATATAAATAATTAGTATCTGCTGGTTGAGCTGCTGCCATGAGACTTGCCTTACTTACCATAGCTATAGGAGTTGGCGGTAAGCGGTCAATAGTATAGGTATTATATGGGGTAGGAGTAGTCAGGTCACGACGGGTAATATTCCCATTGTACTTGTCGCCCATACCATAGATTACCGTTGGGTCAGCTTGCAACTTCATGCCAATTTTTAAGCGGTTATTAAATACCGAAGAGATTAAATTTGCTTCTTGGTCATTACCTTTTTCTTTCTCAATAATCGAAGCGAGAATTAAAAGTTCATAAGGGTTTTTTGCCTGACTTAAAGCATTACGTGAGTTCCATGCTTCATTTAGATTTGCCATTAACTCTTGATTTGCTAACTTTAAGGCAGTAGAAACATTTGCTTGGTAGTTAATAATATATGTGTTAGGCGAAAAATAGCCTTCTAAAGAAGTAAAATTTTGGTCACCAGCAATAGGTTGCAGATCAAGTTTAGTAATAATTTGTTGCGTAGTTAAGCCTTGGAGATCATTGTTAGTTCTAGCATCTAAAGTGGTTAAATACTCTTGCCATTGCTTCCACGTACGACCAGGAATAAGTCTTATACTTGCAGTCATCCCCTTGCCTGAATTAATAATCTCGAGAGCTTGGTTGAGGTTACGTGCCTCTTTTAAGTCATAGTAAGAGATTTTTAAATCATGATATTCAGGATGTAAATAAATATATAATCTTACTCGCCAACTACTTTCATTACCAATTAAGCGTGTAATTACGCGAGTTAAGTTATCTCCACGTACTACTTCAAAAGGAACTTGGTTATTAATTAAGCGTGTTTTACCTAGATTTAAAGCATAGTTATATGCCATATATCCCGAGGCAAAAGCTAAAAGAAGTAGGGAAAAGAGAAAAATAATAATCTTTTTCATAAAAGTCTAGTCTTATTATTTAATATTTAATTTGCGTTTAAACACGTAACAGGTTAAAGCATATAAAGCAACCATTACCACGCAAAGTAAGGCAAAGTATAGGTAAAGAGGAACATTTAAAGTTTGCACATTAATCATCCCATATCTAAAACTATCGACAATATAGGTCAGAGGATTGATGTGACTTATGTACTTTAAAGCTGAGGGAATTTGCGAAATATCGTAGAAAATTCCCGAAACATAAATTAGAGGCGTAATAATAAAAGTTAGAGCAAAGTTTAATTGCTCCCAGCTGTGCGAGAGCACACCATTGATTAAGCCTAAAAAAGTAAACATAGCTATAGTAATTAAAGCTATACCTAGGACAATCCAGATGTGACTTATAGGAGCAAAGCCAACAAGGCACGAACCTAAAAGATAGATAGCGAGGCTAATAAAACCTACTCTAATTAAGCTCGCAAAGTACACGCCTAAAATAATTGTGTGGACGCGAATTGGAGCTACCTGAAAATCGGTTAAAGTTTTTGAGTACTTATGTAACATAATAAAGTAGGAGCCTTCGTCATAGCTCGTATTGATTATGTTCATAATAATAAAGCCAGAAAGAATATAAATTCCATAATTAACTCCAGCTGTTTGCCCGATAATGCTTCCGAGCAGTACTCCAAAAACTATAATATAAAGGAACGAGTTAACTATTGGATTAAAAATATTTTCAATCCACTCGGCGAGGTTACGCGTAACTTCTTGAATTAGAATTGAAATTAGAGAATGAGCTACGATGCCATGTTTACTTCTTTTTTGCATCATTTGCAAGTAGTTCTTCTTTTGCAAGATCTCTAATTTTTTTAAATCCTTGGCACCAAAATGAGAAAATAAATTCATAGTAACTAATGAGTAAATAAAGCCAATGTCTAGACATTGGCTTAGTTATGTTCTTCAAATCGCATAAAGATTCTTTCTAAACGATTTTGGGAGTTACGTAAAGATTGAATCGTAATTCCTAATGAATCTAAGTAGTTAAAACATTTGGAAATACTGATTTCTTTATTAATAAGTATGTCTAGAGTAGTATTATTATCTCTAAGTTTAAACTGCACCCCTGGAAAATTTAACTCTTGATCCTTATAACCAGAAATATCTAGCGTATATTGGTCATCTTCTTCTGAAGTAATTAAAGCCTTCATGCTAGTATTTACTTTAATTTCCCCTTGCTTAATAATGGCAATGTTTTTACATAAATACTCAGCTTCTTCAAGATAGTGGGTAGTTAAAATAACCGTAATGCCAAGGTTATTAATTTCTTGGAGGAAATCCCACATTTCTCTTCTTAAGGCAACGTCAACCCCTGCGGTAGGCTCATCGAGAATAAGCAGTCTTGGGTTATGCATTAAAGCCTTGGCAATCATGTAACGTCTTGCCATACCCCCAGAAAGTTCGCGGGTAGTATTTTGGGCTTTATCTAAAAGATTCATTTTATCTAGCCAATAAAGACCGCGAATTTTTGCTTCATGGAAAGGGATGCCATAGTATCCACCTTGGATAATTAAGCCTTCGAGCAGGTTAGAGTTAGTATCATAAATAATTTCTTGTGATACTACGCCAAGAAAGTTTTTGCAGGCAACGACATTTTTATCAAGATCCTCACCAAAAACTTTAACTGTTCCTGAAGTTTTACTAATAATAGAGCTAACAATATTAATTGTGGTAGATTTACCAGCTCCATTGTGTCCTAACAGAGCAAAGAAGTCTCCTTCTTTTATTTTTAGGTTAACATTCTTTAGAGCTTGGAAACCATTATCGTAAACCTTAGTTAGGTTTTCTATTTCTAAAGCGTATTTAGTCATTAAAAATCCTTGTTTTAACGTATTTCTAAACTTAAAACTGCCTGTATTATATCATTTAAAGTTCTAATTCTTAAAAATAATTATGATTATAATCGGAATCAGTTTATAATAAATCAACGTCTTTTTTTCTCTGACTATTAAGTAAAATAATGACCCTTATTAAAAGAATTTCGCAAATTTTAATTACCTCTACCCTGGTAGTTACTTTAGCTGCCTGTACTACCCGCATGCCTGATGTGGCACAAGAGCCAGTTAGCGTAGTTGTTGGTAGTGAAAATATTAGTTTTAGCCAAAACCAAGCGGCTTTAGCTCGAATCCAGTCTTTAGATCTAAATGGTCAAGTGGGAATAATTACCAGCCAAGATCGAACATCAACCACCTTTACTTTTTCTTCTTTAGCCAATGGTGACTATAGTGTGAATTTAAATATTCCTTATACTGCACGCCAAGCTAGTCTAAAGAAAGTAAACGCACGCTATTTTTATAGCGAGGGTGGAAAAACCTACACGGCAAATAACGAACAAGAGTTTTCTAAGGCTTTATTTGGCTTTGCAGTTCCTTTAACCGTACTAAATAAAATTGTGCTAGGTATCCCTTTAGATCCTAGCAATGCTGTAGTAAGAGGTAATGTTCTTGCTTCACAAGTTTATGATGGAAATACTTTAATAACTTATGGCGACTATCGTCTGTTGGATAATAAGTATTTAGTTCCATTTGCAATAAGTATTCAACGTGAAAGCGATAGTATTCGTATTCGTCTTCTCGAACCTTATACTTATGTTGCTAACTAACAAAAGAAACACCTGCGAGCTGTGCTCGCAGGTGTTAATGTTTGTAGATACAAAGCTTCTCTCGGGTTCAATTTTTGCAACTACAAACTGGTCGAATTTGCCACTTTTGTAAGAGGCAAATAGGTCTTATCTAAATACCATTCCCCCATCAGTGAGAATAGTTTGTCCAGTAATATAATCTGAATCAGAAGAAGCTAAGAAAGACACTAGTTTAGCTACATCATCTGGAACTTGTGGGCGACCAACAAGGATATCTTTGGTAAAAGTATTCCATGCTTGTTTTGGTTCCCAACCATTGTGATCAACAAAAGCTTGGTCAATACGATCCCACATAGCTGTAGCAGCTACACCTGGACAGTAAGCATTTACGGTAATATTGTACTTAGAAAGCTCTTTTGCTGTCGAGTGGGTAAAGGATCTTACCGCGTGTTTTGAAGCGCAGTATAGAGATAGCATTTCGTAAGATTCATGTCCAGCAATTGAACATGCGTTAATGATTTTTCCGCCTGTAGCTTGGTTTTTCATAACTGCAGCTGCAGCTTGGGTACCAAATACTACCCCTTTAACGTTTACATCAAAAACTAGATCGAATTTTTCTGAAGTAATTAATTCAAAAGGTTCTACAGATTCAATCCCGGCATTGTTAATAAATACATCTACCGAACCAAAAGCTTCAACAGCTTTTTGCACAAGGTTTTCCTGATCTTCTTTTTTTCTTACATCACCTGTAACTGCAGTTACACGATAGCCTTTTTCAGTAAATTCATTATGAGTAATAGAAAGAAGCTCTTTGTTAATGTCATGGAGAACAATTGCAAAACCATCTTCGGCAAGACGTAAAGCTATAGCTTTACCTAAACCACCTGCTGAACCTGTAATTACTGCTACTTTTTGTGACACTTTTGACACTCCTTGTAATAGTTAATAAAGTAAATTGTAAAGTTTTAATATAGTAAGTTTTAGTTAAAAAAGTAAGTATAGTTAAGTTGTTGTGCTGAATTTTTTCTTAATTTTATTATATTAATTTTTTTATTTTTTGATACTCAAAATGTTCAAAATGAGTCGTAGGTCACATTTTTTCTTTAAGTTTTGATTGTTTTTGATCAAAATTGCTAAAGGAAAAGCCTAGAGTTTAAAAAACTCTAGGCTTAATTGCAATTATAAGACGGGGATAAATTAATCGTTATTCAACTTTTAAACGATTCCAATAGCTGTTTAAAAGATTTAAACGAGATGTAGGTACATTATTCATAATCGCTTTTTGGTAAATTTCAGGCGATGGGAATAATGCTGGATCATTTTGCCATTCTTCTGGCATTAAAGCTTTAACCTTGCTGTTTGAAGTTTGGAAGCCCATTTCTTCTACAATTCTCAGAGCTATATCTGGTCTTAAAATGAAGTTAATGAACTCATATGCCCCAGCAACATTTTTTGCTTTAGCAGGGATAGCAAAGTTATCAATCCAAAGAATAGAACCTTCTTTTGGATAAACTACTTTAATATTTGGGTTGCCTTCTAGATGTGCTCTAAAAGCCGAACCTGTCCAAATCATACCTATGCTAGATTGTCCTTCTACATAAGGAACTTCTGGTGAGTCAGAGTTATATTGTACTACTTTAGGAGATAACTCTTGTAATTTATTATATGCCTGTTCGATTTGCTCATCTGTAGCGTTATTAGGATCATAACCTAGAGCTAAAAGAGCCACGGAGAAATTGTCTAGTACGTCATTTAAAAGAGTAAGACTAGTGTATTGTGGTTTCCATAGATCGTTCCAGCTAGTTACTTTGCTAATATCGTAAGTGTTAGTATTTACGGCAAGAGTAGTAAAGCCGTAAGTGTAAGGAACAGAATATTCGTTATTTGGGTCGTATTCACGACCTAATAATTCAGGGAGAACATTGTCCATATTAATCTTGCTTTTATCTAGCTTACGTAAGTAGCCTTCATCTTTGAGAAGATTTACATAGTAACTAGAAGGGAAGATTAAATCATAACCTTCTCCCTTAACAAGCTTTAGCTTTGAGTATAACTCCTCGTTGCTTTCGTAAGTCGAGTAACGAACCTGAATGCCAGTCTCTCTTGTAAATTGTCTTAAAACGTCAGAAGGGATATATTCCGTCCAGTTGTATACGTATAAAACTCTACCTGGTTTTTCATCGGCTGCATAAGCATTGCTAAGATTAGATAAAGAAAAAAGTGAAACCCCAAAAACAGCTAGTGCCTTTGTTAGAAGTGATTTTTTCAATTTATAAAACCTCGAAGTTGTGCCTAGGGGCTACCTAGGGATGAATGTAAAGTTATGTTTTATAATTGCAAAATATTATTATACTATATTTTTAAGAAAAATAAAAAAGAACTCCCTAAAATTGCTTTAGGGAGTTAGTTGTATTAATCGTTTTCAAAGTTAGGGTCGTCACTTACACCATAGTGGTCACATACAACTTTAGTGAAGTAGATATCCCCTGAAGAGTTAACTGCTGTTTCAACTGAGTCTTGAACTACACCAATTAGGAAACCAATACCGATCATTTGTGCTGAGATTTCAGGTGGTACACCAAATAATGAAGCTGCAATAGGAATCATTAATAAAGAACCACCAGGCACACCAGAACAACCAATAGCACATAAAGCTGCTACAACACAAGCTAATAGTGCTGTTAAGTAGTGAATTTCGATACCTAGAGTACGTGCAAGAGTAATCGATAGAACGGTAATTGTAGCGGCAGCTGCCGTTAAGCTGATATTAGCTCCTAATGGAATAATAAACGCTGAAACACTACGAGGAATGCCAAAGTTATCAGCTGCTTTTAAGTTTACTGGAATGTTTGCTGCTGATGAACGTGAGAAGAATGCTGGAACCCCAGACACTACTAAACATTTAAATAAAGTAGGGTATGGATTTTTTCTCGTAAAGTAAAAACCTACTAACGGGTAGAATACTAACGCGATAATAGAGTAGATTACTAATAGTAAAAGAATTAATTCACCATAGCGAGCTAATTCACCAATACCGTGGTTAGTTAATACATCTGAGAAAATACCAAAAACACCAATTGGCACTAATTGTACAATCCAACCAACTACACGACCTGTAGCGTCAGCAATTTCAAAAAGAATATCTTTGACATTTTGTTTACAAAAACGGAAAGCAATACCAAAGAATACTGACCAAGTTAATAAAGCCATGAAGTTTGAATCAACTAAAGCTTTAACTGGGTTTTCGAACATACGTAAGAATTGAGTTTCTACTACTTCTAACGCACTTTGTTCTTTAGCTAATTGAATGCTTGAACCGTCTACGCCAGTTAAGTTGATTTGAATTGCAGGGGCAAATAAAGTAACAGCTGCAGAGATACATGCTGAAATTAAAGTAGCTGTAATATATACAATTACAATAGCACGAATGATTTTATTAGTCCCTGAATCAGCACGGATAATAGCTGCAATTAAGAGGATAAATACTAGGAAAGGTGCAATTGAACGTAATAGAGTAATAAATAATTGCCCTAGAATGGCAGCTTTACTAGATAAAGTAGGGATTAAATAATAACACACTAGTGCCAAAATAATGGCAACAAGAATACGCAGAATTAGGCTTCCGCGAAACAAATAAGAAAAAGGCTTTAACATTAGAATAACCTCGCTAAACAGAAAATAATTATTAAACTGATAATAGTTATAGACTGCAAAATGAACAAGGATCTTGATTAATGTATACAATAGGAAAAGCCGTTACTACAAACAACAGCTGATACATTTATTCTAGTAACTTCACTAGAATCACCCAAGAAAATATAATGGTCTTAAGATAAGATCTTATTCTTTCTACAAAAGTAATGGTCTTTTAATTTACCCGACGATGCGTACATAGGGCTACAGCACGCAAAATGCTCTCCATTTTACTTAAAGCCCTATCGACAGCATTTAGTAATCCTAGGTCTTCCATACAAGCGGCGGGGGCTAAGATTAGAAATATTCCTTTTCTATGTTTTTTCCTAAGGGTAATATTTCTGCTGTACTTAAATTAAAAGCTGACATGTATATATTGTCAAACTGTTGTTATGGAGTGAATTAATACAATTAATTATATTTTACCCTAAGAAGATACGAAAATAAAATACTTAAAAGAGCAAAATTGCATTTAAAAAGCGAGATAGCTAAATAAATATTTTAATTTGCTTAAAAATTATTATATAATAATGACCGATCTCGATATTAAAAAGTCCCATATAGAGTGTCTCCTATATGTAATATTTATTCTTTTTAATTTTTTATTATATTGGAGTTCTAACGTGGCTAATATCAAATCTGCTAAAAAACGTGTAATTACATCAGAAAAACGTCGTAAACACAACCAATCTTTACGCTCAATGATGCGTACTCACATCAAAAAAGTATACGCTTTAGTTGAAGCTAAAGATGTAGACGGTGCAAAAGCAGCTTTTGTTGAAATGCAAAAAGTTGTTGACCGTATGGCGTCTAAAAACTTAATTCACGCTAACAAAGCAGCAAACCACAAATCTAAATTAGTAGCTCGTATCCGTGCTACTGAAGCTGCTTTAGCTGAAGAAGCTAAATAATTTCGTGTAATTTCATTAGATTGATATCACGTGTTAAGTTTTTTCTTAACAAAAAAGGCAAACAGTTAATTCTGTTTGCCTATTTTTTTGCTAAAAAATTAAGGTGGATTATTTAATCCACCTTAATTTTGTTTGTTAGATTTTTTTCACTTGAGCAATATTGAATAATAAAGTAATACCATTATCTAAGGTAACACGTACTTTATCACCAATTACTTCTTTAACGGTACCTTCTTTATTGCCACCAGCAATAACTTTTTGCCCTACATTAAAGTTAGGGTGTGGTCTGCCACGACGGTCGTTTGGTTTGCCACCAAAGCGTTTAGGACCAAAGCCTGGTTTTTTGTTGAAGCCTGGTTTTCTCCCAAAAGATGGCTTGCGTGCAGGCTTAGCTGGGCGAAGGCTTTGACGGTGATATTCTAACTCTGATTCGTCAAGATCTTGTACCGCTTCCCCTTGTAAGTTGAAACGTTTTTTGTATTTTAAAGCTGAGGCATGGTATGCGTCATTTCTAATATAGCTCGCTAAGAATTGACGAATAGCCGATTTGCGTAATGGACCTTCTTCAGTTACGTGTTGGAAAAGCTCTTTATGCACGTCTACTGCTAAAGGTTTTGGATGAATGCGATCAAATGCATTAGGGTATAAAGCTTTTAGTTCATTGTAAGTTAAATCTAAACGTTCACGACGTAGTTTTTTATCTTCTAAAGCTTTTAGTTCTTTAGGTGACAGTGGACGACGTGAAGCTGGCTTTCTAAAATTAGGACGACCGCCGTTACCTTTAGGTTTAAAACCCGAACGCGGTGGTCTACTGCCAGTTGAAGATGATTTGTAACCAGTGCTTGGACGAGAGTATCCTTCAGATTGTCGATTTGCTAATGCAGATTTCTTAGGTGTTATGGCCTTTATAGCACTAATTTTCTTTTCGTTTGACATATTAATTAATCCTTAGGTTGCTAAGTATCAGTATCCAAGCAGCTTATTTAGTGTGTAAAATGATGAAAATTTATTATAAAAATTGGATACTTAAATCAAAGAGATGTTGATTTTTAAATATAAAGTTCTAATTTATTTAAAGACTCATGTCTAGTTGAGATAGGCAATACTATAAAATATAGGCTAAAATAATTATGCTATCTTATTAGATTATACCCATAAAAAAATTTTTTTTCTATGCCAAATTAAATTTATTTTAGATTTTTAAGATCATCGCTATCTAAACTTGCAGTTAAGCGTAATTGTCGGATATAACAGCCTAAGCCACGTGCCCATTTTTGCATAAATCTATGCCAAGGGTTTTGTGGAAGTTTTAGCAAATTGGCAGGTAAATTTGGAGCTACAGCCCAAGAGCTTCTAATAAAGGCAATGTCAGGAGTCGTATTACCATAAGCCAGAGTAAAAATGTCATTAGCTAAGCGAGCTAAAGTCGGAATCTTACCTAGTTTTTGCATAGTGCTCACACGGATTAAAAAAGCACTGGTTGCAAAGCTCGAGTCATAGCGTTTAACAAAAAAGTAGCTATCTAAGAGTTTGTTATAGCGAGCATAGGCACGTTTATAATCATACTCAGGATAATAATCTGGACTAAAAATAATATTAGCTATATCACCAAGTTGGTTATTTTTGCCAATATATCTTTGTGTGTGATTGTAGAGTTCATCGAGATCTGAGCGAGCTTCGTGCTTACTTTCTTGTTGCAGTTGTAATAAACTGTGACGTAAAAAGTTTTCATGACTAGGTTCGCTAAGGCAAACAATTTCCGGAGTAATTTTAAACTTACTAAAAAAGCGAAGTTTATTAAAAAAGTTAGGGTGTAAAATAGCATACTTATCTAACACCAATACCCATTCATCTTTTCTTGTCTCTAGATCTAGAGTGCTTAGGCTGTCTTCAATATATTGCTTAAGTAGATCATCCGAAATTTGTTCTTTTTGAGCTAGAGAAAGAGCTGTTTTATAAATGCTATCTTCTTGCTCTTGCCAATCGATAAATGAGCTTTCGCGCCACTGGAGTTTATTTGCTTGACCAAGAATTTGGTAGAGTTTATAAAAATAACGACTACGGTTAATATCTTCTTGGCTAAGAGGATTTTGATAAAGGTCATTACTTTTAGCAAAAGGAATGGTATTTAAGTCTACATCCTCTAAAAGTTGATCGCCGTCAATAAAAGGAATATTGAGCTTAAGGAGCTTTTGCTTAATAGTTGTTAAACGCTGTTCAAGCCAATTTGGCTCGAAAAGTAAAGCAAGTTGTTCGCGTTCGCTTTGGGGTAAAAATTGGAGGTTATTAATAAAAACAACTTTCATAATTAAAATAATAGGGTGAGTTTAAATAAATTTCTTTACCTCATTATTATAAAGTAAAGGGGCAAAAAAGGGAAAAGACTTACAAGACCTATATCCCCTCTTACTTTAGCCCAGCTTACTTTAAGTTAATAAAAAAAACTCCGTCGCGTTATATTAGTCTTAATAATCAATAGATTAAGTAAAATTTTTGTAAAAGAATTTGCAATCATTTTTTTTATTTGCTATAATTTCCCGCAGATATTAATATGTATCCGAAACGAAAAATCGAATTTCAGATAAATAGACATTACTAGAAAGTGGTTATACATCAAGAAGATAGGAAATCACCTCTTTTAGTTATTTATAAAGTATTAGTATCTCCATATGTAACATGATAAAAATGAGAGTAGTTACATATGTGGTTATGCAAGGAAAAATATTATCAATCACTATCTTGCACTGGATTAGCGGATAAGCCCGATTGTATGAAACAATCTCTTATCTATACTTTGAGTTGTTCGTTGAATATAACTAGACCAAAGTATCGACTAGCTTACAAGAAAGTATACAACTTTCTCCATTTATATATTTATTTGCTCTCTCATGGTAAGCGTCTTTTATCACTAGGTTATTAACTTAGTGGCAAAAGAATTTAGTCAGAGTATTGCTAAAAAGTTAGTAAATACCTCTTAAGCTAATCTGACACCCCTCAATCGCAGGGGCAATATTGTATACTTACCTCGTGTTCTTCTAGGCACATTGAGGTAAGGTTCTGTATGTGTTTAATTTTTAATTAATTGGAGCTCTGGGTTAAATGTCTAACCAAAAAAGAATCCGTATCCACTTAAAGGCTTTCGATCACCGTTTAATCGAACAGTCAACAAAGGATATTATTGAAACAGCAAAACGTACTGGCGCACAAATTCGTGGTCCTTTCCCTTTACCTACTCGTAAAGAACGTTTTACTGTACTGATTTCTCCACACGTGAATAAAGATGCACGTGATCAATATGAAATTCGTACTCACAAACGTGTAGTTGATATCGTAGAGCCAACTGAGAAGACTGTAGATGCTCTTATGCGTCTAGATTTAGCTGCTGGTGTGGAAATTAATATCAGTTTAGACTAATTTTATTTGACGTAAATTAAAGAGGATTAGAAACAATGATCGGTTTATTAGGTCGTAAAGTTGGAATGACTCGTATCTTCACACCTGAAGGTCAATCAATTCCAGTAACTGTAATTGAAATTGAAAAAAATAGCGTAACTCAAGTTAAAACAAATGAAACTGATGGTTACAACGCTATTCAAGTAACAACTGGTTCTAAAAAAGCATCACGCTTAAACAAACCTGAAAAAGGTCACTTTGCGAAAGCAGGTGTTGAAGCTGGTCGCTTATTACGTGAATTCCGTGTTGACAATGCAGCAGAATATACTGTTGGTCAAGAAATCACTGTAGAAGTATTTGCTGAAGTTAAAAAAGTTGATGTAACTGGTACTTCAAAAGGTAAAGGTTACGCTGGTACTGTTAAACGCCACAACTTCCGTACTCAAGACGCTACACACGGTAACTCATTATCACACCGCGTTCCTGGTTCTATTGGTCAAAACCAAACTCCAGGTCGTGTATTCAAAGGTAAGAAAATGTCTGGTCACATGGGTGACGAGCGTGTTACAGTTCAAAACCTTGAAGTAGTACGTGTTGATGCTGAGAACAACTTATTATTAGTACGTGGTGCTATCCCAGGTGCTAAAAATGGTAACGTTGTTGTTAAACCTTCTGTAAAAGTAAAAGCTTAAGTCTGGAGTAACTATAAATGGAATTAACATTAGTAAATGGTCAAGGTTCTATTAGTGTATCAGAATCAGCTTTTGACGTTGCATTCAACGAAGCACTAGTGCACCAAGTAGTAGTTGCATACCAAGCGGGAGCTCGTCAAGGTTCTCGTGCGCAAAAAACTCGTGCACAAGTAAACGGTTCTAACAGAAAGCCTTGGAGCCAAAAGAAAACTGGTAACGCTCGTGCTGGTGACCGTAAAGGCCCATTATGGCGTTCAGGTGGTGTGACATTTGCTGCTCGTCCGCAAGATCACAGCCAAAAAGTAAACAAAAAAATGTACTGGGGTGCATTACGTTGCATCTTCTCTGAGTTAGTTCGTCAAGATCGTTTAGTGGTAGTGGATGATTTAACTCTTCAATCTCACAAAACTAAAGAATTAGTATCAACATTAAAAGGTTTAAATTCAGAAAACGTTTTAATTATTGATAGTAAATTACAAACTAACCTTTACTTAGCTTCAAGAAACTTATACTCAGTTGGTTACATCTTAACTGACGAAGTAGATCCAGTTTCACTAATTTCATATGAAAAAGTATTAGTAACAAAAGAAGCTGTAAAAGATCTTGAGGAGATGTTAAAATAATGTCTAACAATTCACGTTTACAGTCAGCTATTAAGTACACTATTTTTACTGAAAAAGCAGCAAAACTTCAAAGTGAAAAAGGTGTTCTAACTTTTGTTGTTGATAAAAGAACTAACAAAGTTGAACTAGCTCAAGCTGTTGAAGCTGTGTTAGGTGTAAAAGTTAAATCTATTAACATTCTTAATGTTAAAGGTAAAACTAAATACCGCGGTAACCGTAAAGGTCGTCGTAGCGATTTCAAAAAAGCTTATATCACTCTTCCAGCAGATGCTAACTTAAATCAAATCGAATCTGCTATTGAGTAAGGAAAGGAACTAAATAAATGGCTATTGTTAAATGTAAGCCGACCAGCCCAGGTCGCCGCCACGTTGTAAAAGTAGTTAACCACGAATTACACAAAGGTAAACCTTTTGCAGCTTTAGTAGAGCCTTTAAAACGCACTGGTGGCCGTAATAATTTTGGTCGTATCACAACTCGTCACATTGGTGGCGGTCACAAAAAATCATACCGTTTAATCGACTTCAAACGTCTTAAAGATGGTATCCCAGCTAAAGTTGAACGTTTAGAATATGATCCAAACCGTTCTGCAAATATCGCATTAGTATTATATGCAGATGGTGAGCGTCGTTATGTATTAGCACCTAAAAACTTAAAAGTAGGTGATACAATCGTATCTGGTGCTGACGCAGAGATCAAAGTAGGTAACACTTTACCTATGCGTTCTATCCCAGTAGGTACAACAGTTCACAACGTTGAATTAAAACCTGGTAAAGGTGGTCAATTAGCGCGTGCAGCTGGTTCATATGTTCAAATCATCGCTCGTGAAGGTAAATACGTAACTCTACGTGTACGTTCAGGCGAAATGCGTAAAGTATTAGCTGAATGTCGTGCGACAATCGGTGAAGTTGGTAACGCAGAACACATGTTACGCGAATTAGGTAAAGCTGGTGCATCTCGTTGGAGAGGTATCCGTCCTACAGTTCGTGGTACTGCAATGAACCCAGTAGATCACCCGCATGGTGGTGGTGAAGGTAAAAACTTCGGTAAACACCCAGTTACACCTTGGGGCGTTCAAACTAAAGGTAAGAAAACACGTCACAACAAACGTACTGATAAATTCATTGTACGTCGTCGTGATAAATAATAATTAACACTTAAAAGAGGTAAATCCTATGCCACGTTCTCTCAAGAAAGGTCCTTTCATTGACCTACACTTGCTGAAGAAGGTAGAAAAAGCAGTGGAAACGAACGATCACAAACCAATTAAAACTTGGTCACGTCGTTCAACAATCTTCCCAGATATGATCGGGTTAACCATTGCTGTTCACAACGGACGTCAACACGTTCCAGTATTAGTATCTGATGAAATGGTTGGTCACAAACTAGGTGAGTTCGCACCTACTCGTACTTACCGTGGACACGCAGCTGATAAAAAAGCTAAGAAAAAATAATTAGGAGATAGAACATGACTACTAAATATGAATCACGTGCTATCTTACGTAACGCTCGTACATCAGCTCAAAAAGCGCGTTTAGTATGTGATTTAATCCGCGGCAAATCAGTGGAAGAAGCTACTTACATTTTACGCTACACTCCACGTAAAGCTGCTAAAATGATCGGTAAACTACTTGCTTCTGCAGTAGCTAATGCTGAAAACAATCAAGGTTTAAGTGACGTTGGTACATTCAAAGTTGCGACAATCTTCGCTGATGAAGGTCCAACAATGAAACGTATTATGCCTCGTGCGAAAGGTCGTGCGGATCATATTCGTAAACGTACTGCTCACATCACTTTAGTAATCGCAAAATAAGGTAACGAAATGGGTCAAAAAGTAAGTCCTCATGGTATTCGCCTAGGTATTGTTAAACCATGGAGTTCAACCTGGTATGCGGATACAAAAAACTTCTCTAAAACTCTAGAAAACGATTTTAGAATTCGTGAGTTTTTAAACAAAGAATTAGCTAACGCTGCTGTATCACGTATTGTGATCGAGCGTCCAGTTAATGCTATTAAATTAAATATTCACTCAGCTCGCCCTGGTATTATTATCGGTAAAGGCGGTGAAGATATTGAGAAATTACGTAAACAAGTTTTAGCTCTTTCAGGTGCTAAAAACTGTCAAATCAATATCGTTGAAGTTAAACAAGCTGATTTAGATGCAAAATTAGTAGCTGAATCAATTGCACAACAATTAGAGCGTCGTGTGATGTTCCGTCGTGCGGCTAAACGTGCTATCCAAACTGCTATGAACCAAGGTGCTATCGGTATCAAAGTTCAAGTATCAGGTCGTTTAGGTGGTGCTGAAATCGCTCGTGCAGAATGGTTCCGTGAAGGTCGCGTTCCTTTACAAACTCTACGTGCTGATATCGACTACGCTACAGCTAGAGCTAACACAACTTACGGTGTGATTGGTGTTAAAGTTTGGATTTTCAAAGGTGAAGTTTTAGGTGGTTTTGAAGAAGTTCTTGCAAAAGAAACTGCTAAACCAGAACGTAAACAAGCACCAAGAAACAACAATAACAGACGTGCACCACGTAAAGGTCGTAAATAAGGAGAATTTGAATTATGTTACAACCTAAACGTACAAAATACCGTAAAATGCATAAAGGCCGTAACCGTGGTTTAGCTGCAGGTACAGAAGTAAGCTTTGGTTCATTCGGCTTAAAAGCAACTGGTCGTGGTCGCTTAACTGCTCGTCAAATCGAAGCAGCTCGTCGTGCTATGACTCGTGCTGTAAAACGTCAAGGTCAAATTTGGATCCGTGTGTTCCCAGACAAACCAATTACTGAAAAACCATTATCTGTTCGTATGGGTAAAGGTAAAGGTAACGTAGAGTACTGGGTAGCTTTAATCCAACCAGGTAAAGTATTATACGAAATCGGTGGGGTTTCAGAAGAATTAGCACGTGAAGCTTTTGGTAAAGCTCAATCTAAACTACCTTTCAAAACTACTTTTGTAACTAAAACGGTAATGTAAGCAAATGAGTGAAAAAGATTTAAATCAAGAACTAGTTGAGGCAAGAACAACTTTATTTGGTCTTCGTCAACAGTTAAAAACTAGACAACTAGAAAAAACTAACCTAGTTAAAAAAGCTCGCCGTGACGTTGCACGTTTATTAACTCAATTAAACAAGGCTGGTAAGTAATGACTAAACAAGTTCGTACTCTACAAGGTCGTGTTCTGAGTGACAAAATGGACAAAACTATCGTAGTTGCTGTTGAACGTCGTGTTAAACACCCTATCTACGGTAAATATGTTCGTAAAACAACTAAACTTCACGTTCACGATGAAGCAAACGCTGCTAAAGAAGGTGATTTAGTAGAGATCAAACAATCACGTCCTCTATCAAAAACTAAAGCTTTTGATTTAGTACGTGTTGTAGAAAAATCTCTTAACGTTTAATCACTCTTTAAACACGCAGTTAAAATATATTTAATTTAATAGTATTCGAAAGATAAACAACCCTAGATCACCGATCTAGGGTTTGTTTTATGGGCAAAAAAAAGGAAGTGGTGTAAAAACCACTTCTTTTTTATAGTTTAAAATCTAAAGCTTCAGTAATTTGTAGGGCTTGACGTTGTGCCCAGAGAAGCATTTGTTTAATTTTCTCTTCAGGAAGATTTAGTTGTGCCACTAGATCTTTAATAAATTTTACTTCTTGCGGATGAACTTGATTATCTAAGAATGGAACAATAAATAATGTAGTTATAAGAGCAAATTTATGCTCGGCAGAAGTAAACTCGCTAGTAACTAGGTTATACGGGTCTTCATTAAGAGTTATATCATTACTTAATAGCTCGTTAAGGAAAAGAAGGTACTTACCTTCATAGCTACTAACGTGACCATCAGCGATAGTTACTTCTTTTACTAAGGCTAAAAGAATTGCTTTTTGGCGAGGAGAGAGAAGAAAATATGCAATACTCATGTATTTATCCTTTAGTTATTTTTAGGATACTTGTAGTTAATGTAATGACCATAGTAGTTGGTCTCAATTAAGTTTTTAAAGATTACGAACATATTATACACATTTTTGTCTTTAATTTGTTCCCAATCAGTTAAATGAACATAAAAACCTGAAGTGAGTTCTGCACAAATTTGCTGATGATCAAAATCAGCAAAATCTAAAAAGCAGTAAATTGCTTCATTGTCATTATCAAATAAAGACTTTTGTGCCATAAATTCTTCTGGCTTAACAAAGCACTGAGCTGAAAAAGCATTGAAGAATTTTTGTAAACGAGAAACAAAGTTTTCTTTATCGTCGCTACCATTGGTGCCTAAGAAAACAAGAATAATATTTTTGTTATCTGGGTCGGCAACCTGGATTTGTTGACTTCCTTGTTCTCGGTTTAAATTTGCGTTGTCCACGATTTTTTCTACAGTTGGATTTATAGCCATATTATGACTTACCTGGTTCCAGATGCTCAAATCAAAAGGATGAGCATATAAACCGAGGTATTCTGGAATTATAAATTTTAACGGATTAAAATTACCTGTCGCTTGAACAAAGTATTCTAATGAAGTTAGTAATTGTTGGATTGCAGTATCTACGCGATCTTGATCGTTAAAAAAGTCTTCATTTACATGAAGGTAACCAAAAGTATTTTGTTTAAATTGTAAAAAAGCAAAAGGGATTTGCGTAATATTTATAAATAAGCAGTTTTGCTCGTTACCTTGAACTTCTGGTATTTGGGGACGAATAACTGGTTCTTTAAAGACAAATTTTACATCTTCAAAGCCAGCTGCTTCGGTAAGGAATTTATCAATACCACTTTCGATACTAGATCTAAGTTGTCCTTGCTCGGCAAGAATATACACATTAATAATTTTGTCGCCCTGCACTTGCT
This sequence comes from Psittacicella melopsittaci, assembly GCF_003585925.1. Lineage (GTDB taxonomy): Bacteria > Pseudomonadota > Gammaproteobacteria > Enterobacterales > Psittacicellaceae > Psittacicella > Psittacicella melopsittaci. Next base: position 42,018 of record NZ_NRJH01000045.1, on the reverse strand, counting down.
GGAGTTCTTGACTCATAGTTCGGTTAATTGCTTGTGGCGTGCTTACATCATTACCATCAAGGTGATGTTTAATCATTTGGGTAATGTGTAATAAGGACTCATTATCTTGGACAAAGTTCCAATCATCAAAGATTAAATAGAAACCTAGTTTAATGCTATCAGGAGTATCTTGATTATACTCTTGCGGGTCAAGAACATTTGTTAAAGCAAATTGCTGTAAGATATCGTAAATATACTGAGGGTTTTGTTGAGCGTAAGTACGAAAATCATTAAGATTTTTAAAGTGTAAGTTTTGTTTACCGTTAAAAACCTTGCTGAGTATATCGCGAGCTTGAGGATTATCTTCGCGACTAATGAAGACAAGTTTATGGGTCGGCATTTCTAATAATCCCTCATTTTTAATGGTATAGGCCTTTATATTTAGACGATCAAAAAGAGTTTTCTTTTTTTGAAAAGGCATAAGAGAACCTTAAATGTCTTTTAATATTTAACTTCTTTATTATAGCATTTATATTGCTAATTATTATAGGTTTGTCTTGCTGAGTATGTTATAATTTTAAGGTGTAAATTTTTGAGTTTGCAGATTGTCCTGAGCTACTCTACCTCGCAAACTACTCACTCAAAAGAATAAGGAATTACAATGTTTGATAATTTAACCAACCGGTTACAGCAGGCATTTAAAAGCCTAACTGGTAAAAGTACTTTAAGTGAAGATAATATTGCTGACGCTTTATCTGAAGTAAGACGTGCTTTAATTGAAGCTGACGTTGCTTTACCAGTAGTAAGATCTTTTCTTGATCAAGTAAAATCAGAAGCTATAGGTACGCAAGTAAATCCACGCTTAAACCCAGAACAAGCTTTTATTGATATTATCCATAAGAGCTTAATTAAAGCTATGGGTGAAAAAAATGAAGCTCTAGATTTACGTACGCAACCACCTGCTGTAGTTTTAATGGCTGGTCTACAAGGGGCTGGTAAAACTACCTCTGTAGCTAAATTAGCAAAATTCTTAAAACAGCAAAAGAAAAAAGTTTTAGTTGTATCTGCCGACGTTTATCGTCCAGCAGCTATTCAACAACTTGAAACTCTAGCACAAAGTGTTGAAGTTGATTTCTTCCCTTCAGAAGTAGGGCAAAATCCAGTAGAAATTGCAACTAATGCACTACAACAAGCTAAACGTGGCTATTATGATGTTTTAATTGTCGATACGGCTGGTCGTCTTCACGTTGACCAAACCATGATGGATGAAATTAAAGCAATTCACGCTGCGATTAAGCCAATTGAAACTCTATTTACCGTAGATGCTATGACAGGTCAGGATGCTGCTAATACAGCTAAAGCTTTTAATGAAGCTTTACCTTTAACAGGGGTTATCCTAACTAAATTAGATGGTGACGTACGTGGTGGTGCGGCTCTATCTATTCGTCAAATTACTGGTAAACCAATTAAATTCTTAGGGGTTGGGGAAAAAACTGACGCCCTAGAAGCTTTCCACCCAGATCGTATTGCTAACCGCATTCTTGACATGGGTGATATGTTAACTTATATTGATAAGTTACAAAATGAAGTTAGCGAAGAGCAACTTAAACGCACTAATAAAATCTTAAAAAACAAAAAAGAATTTGATTTAGAAGATTTCTTAGAGCAAACTGCGTTAATGGAAAAAATGGGTGGTTCTGATTCATTATTCTCTGCTCTTCCTGGTGGTAAGGCTTTACAAAGTCAATTAGCAGGTAAAATTGATAACGAAACTATTGCGAAGAAAACAAGAATTTCTCGTGCAATTATTCAATCAATGACGCCTGAAGAAAGACGTAATCCAAAAATCATTAAGCACTCACGTAAATTACGTATTGCTAAAGGTTGTGGACAACCTGTACAAGAAATTAACCAACTTTTAACTCAGTTTGAACAAATGAAAAAATTACAATCTATGTTCTCATCTGGAGCTTTAAGTGGGTTATTAAAAGCTATGGGTGGTGGCGGTCTTTCAGGTCTTGCTAATATGTTTGGTCGTGGTCGTAAGCCATTCTAAAAATGTTTTGGAACCCGCAATTTTGAGTTGTGGGTTCTTCTTTAGTTTAAAAGTTTATGTCAAATAGTGAAAATAAAGTAGACAGTATAGCTTTACTTTTAGATAAGCTAAATCAAGAAGTAGAAGCCCCAGCTAATGAGCCCGAAGTTAAGGTTGAAAAAAAGAAAAAATTCAAGCAACCTAAGCTAGATAAAAAGCTGTTAGAATTAGTTGCGGAGAAAAAAGCACAAAAAGCCCAAGAAAAAGCGCAACGCATGGCGCAAGGGGAAGTGGATAGAGATTTTAATAATTACTTTCTCCCTGTTAAGCTTCTGGCAAATTTACAACAGCATGGTTACAATCGTGCTACAGATATTCAAGCTAAGGCAATTCCTGTGATTGCCGAAGGGCATGATGTGCTAATTTCAGCTGAAACAGGTACAGGTAAAACCTTATCTTATTTAATTCCTGCAATTGAACGTTTATTTACCCTGCCACCAGGTGTGCAACAACATTGTCATGTTTTAATTGTTGCTCCAACACGTGATTTAGTAAGCCAAATTCATGCTTTAGCTCAGGAATTATTAGCTAATACTTACTATAAAGTAGCTTCGTTTATTGGCGATATTAATAATACCAGTGGCAAGCAAGATCGCGAGCAAGCTTTTACTATTTTTTCGCAACATCAACTGGTAATAACAACTCCAGGACGTTTAGTAAAACAACTTGAAACTAACGGCGATATAGATCTTACTGGCGTATCTTTATTAATTCTCGATGAAGCAGACCGTTTATTAGAAATGGGTGCTGGTGAAGATATTAACAAAATTGTTCAGCATTTACCTAAACGCGAAAACACTGTATTAGTTAGTGCAACTTTAGAGCAAAGAGTAGTAGATTTATTTAGTAGTATTGCCTTAAATAATCCGGTAACCATTCGCGGTTCGCATTCACGTGCAGAGAAAAATACCTTAACGCAATACTATTATCATGCTGATAATATCGAGCACAAAAAAGAACTCTTAGTAAATTTATTAAAGGACTTAGCTTTAACACGTACGATAGTATTTGTGCGTAAAGTAGATACAGTACAACCTTTAGCTAAATATATAATGAACCAGAGAATGGGCTTAAGAGCTACAGGTATTTCTGGGGAAATGACTAAAGAAGAAAGAGAAAGAGCTTTAGGTTTATTTAAAGCAGGAAAAATCAATGTACTAGTGACTACCGATCTTCTGGCTCGCGGTATAGATATTGAAGATGTAAAAGCTGTATTTAACTATGATCTGCCATATGACGGAGCAACCTTTATGCACCGTGTAGGACGTACAGGACGTTTTGGCAAAAAAGGTTTAGCGATTAGTTTAGTACAAGCTCATGATTATAAGCTTTTAGGTAAAGCTATGCGCTTTATGAAAGTGGTTATTCCTGCAAAAGTTTTTCCAGGTCTTGAACCTACTACCTCAGTTAGTCCTGATGCCTTAAAAGGGGAAAGAAAGGTAAAACAAAAAGATAACCAGAAAAAGAAAAAAGAACAAAAACCTAAGGTTAAAGTAAGAGCAAGAGATAAGAAAAATAAAGGTTATCCGAAAAAGTTTGCTGCATATAAAGAATAAGTAACTAAATATTTAAAAATCAAGCATTAATTTGTCCCTTAACGTTAGTTAAGAATAAATTTAATCGTTTATGCTTAAATTTTGTCCAAAGTATAGTATAATAAGCTAATATATGTTCAAAATTTAATGATTAATATTTAAGATAACACAGCAAATAAAGTAAAGTAGTTTTACTTCTATTGAATTATGCATGCACTCAAGACAGCGATTTCTTTTTTAATTTTCTTAGCTTTAGGAATAGCTAGTGCCTTCTGTGTGGTATATGTCTACAAAATGGTAAAAAACCAAGACGCAGAGCTTGCTAAAGTACCAAGACAAATAGTCAACTTACCTATATACCAAGAGCCTAAAATGGATAAAGTAACAACAGCTTTATCTGATGGCGATAATCTTGACGTTAATGCAATCTCATTTAGTGCAGCAGTAGCCAAAGTTTCTCCTTCAGTAGTGAATGTGTATGCACAATTACAGAACCGTAATGATGTAGTAAATATTTACGGTTCGGGAGTAATAATGACACAAGATGGTTACGTTTTAACAAACAACCATGTTGTTGCTGATGCCACTGATTTTGCCATTACCCTTGTTGATGGAACCGTATATAGAGCAAGACTTGTAGGTAGAGATACTCTCACAGATCTAGCCGTTCTTAAAATTGTGACTACAAACTATGCAACCTTATCGCCAATTAAAACTATTCGTACTACAGGCGTAAGAGTTGGTGAAGTTGTTGTAGCTTTAGGAAATCCATTAAATTTAGGTCAATCTGCAACTATGGGGATAGTTTCGGGCTTAGGACGAGCTACCGTAGATAAAGTAGGTTACCAAGATCTTATTCAAACTGACGTTGCCTTAAATGTAGGTAACTCTGGTGGAGCTTTAATAGACTCAAAGGGAAATCTCATTGGGATTAATACCCTAATTGTAAACCAAGCTTATGGTCAACAAGTTTCTGGTTTAGGATTTGCGGTACCTACGAGTGAAGCTTTACTAATAATGAATCAAATTATTCAAAAAGGTTATGCTGAACACCCTTATATAGGGGCTCAAACGACCTTAATGACCGATGTTAATAATAACAACTACTTAGTAATTAGTTACATAGATCCAGATGGTCCAGCTTACAAAGCGGGAGTGCGTCTAGGAGACCGAGTAGTTAGTTTAAATGGAACTTTTATTAATCAAGTTAACGACTTTTTCAATCGTATTAGTAGCTTACCTTTAGGTTCAACAGTAATTTTAAAAGTGAACCGTCAAGGCACAAGTTTACAATTTGAGATACCTTTAAGTTCTATTTCAGGTAGTACAAATTAACAGTTTAGGCTTACTATTGTTACAATAGTAAGCCTTTTATTTTAGCTAAAAATTATGATCAATAACAAAGTATGGCATGAAAGATACTCAGGGAAAAAATACTATGAAGATGACGGTAGTTTTTACATGCGTACCCCGTATGAAAGAGACCGTGCTCGCATAATTCATAATAGTAGCTTCCGGAGTTTACAACATAAAACGCAACTTTTTAATATTGAAGATTCAGATAAAACCCATACGCGTTTAACGCATACTTTAGAAGTAAGCCAAATTTCAAATGGCTTACTCAGAGTTATTAAAGCTAAGTATGATCCTGAATTTAGACGATATTATGATGCTGAATCTAGATTAGTAGAAAATGACTATCTTAATGCAGATCTTGAGTTAAGAAAACTTATTCAAGCCTATTTACCACCTGACGCTCTTATGGAGTCAATTTGTTTAACGCATGATATAGGACATGCTCCTTTTGGGCACTCAGGCGAATACGCTCTGTGTAGTCTAATGTATTACTCAGGTGGTTTTGAAGGTAATGCTCAAACTTTTAGAGTGCTTACGCGCTTGGCAAACTATTCTCGTGAGTATGGATTAGACTTAACTCGTCGTACTCTTTTAGGTGTAATTAAATATCCTTTTGTTTTTGAAGAGTTTCCAGAAAAGCTAACGCCCGAACAACTCAAGCAAAATGACAATATAAAAATTATCAAAGGAATTTACAAAGACGATCAAGATGTTTTTAACTGGGTTTTAGCCCCTTTAAGTGAAGCTGATAGTCAACGCTTTCAAGAATATGTAATTAAAGATAATCGTCCTGTTACACTGCATAAGAGCTTTGATTGTTCGATTATGGAACTTGCTGACGATATAGCCTATTCGGTACATGATCTTGAAGATGCCGTTAATATTTTGGAGGTAGAACGCGAAGATTGGGAAGAGTTTTTTGCCAACTATCATGATCCACAAGTAAGAGAGATTTTTGCTGAATTAGTAGAGAAAAAATATATCCCAGAAGATTATGTTGATCGTCTATTTAGTAAAGATATAATAGTGCGTCGCCAAATTTACTCTACGCTAATTGATATTTTAACTTCGCATGTAATGGTACGGAAAAAGAATATTTTTAGCGAACCTTTACTAGATTTAGAAGCTTACTTACCTGAAAAAATAAGTAAAGTGTGTAAGTTTTTAAAAGAGTTAGAATATAATATTCCGATTTTATCGCAAGATATACGTGGGGTGAATAATCGCGGAAAAAATATGCTGGCTAAATGTTTTACTAATATTCAAAGTAATCCTTATATTTTAGGGAGAAAGAAAAGCTTACAATATTTTGCTTTGGAGAGCCAAAAGCAACGCAATCGCTTTATTTGTGATTTTCTTGCCACCATGACTAATTTTGAATTAAGTGATTTTTACGCCAAATACATTTAAAAAAAACCGAGGTTTGTCCTCGGTTTTTTTTCTATTTTAATTTAAGTTTTTCTAAATAGGCGTTAACGGTATTAACAATAACTTTAGTATTGTTTTCAATTTCAAAATTAACGTAATCACCTACTTGACGTTTCTTAATCGTAGTTTTTTCGAGAGTCTCTGGGATTAAGTTAACCGTAAAGCCGCGTTCGGTTAGCGAGCTTACGGTTAGACTCATACCATCGATGCCAACAAAGCCTTTATTAAAAACAAACGGCTTAAATTCGTCAGGGAGGGCAAATTCAAGTTGGTAAATATTATCTTCTTGATAGAGCTTAACCACTTGAATTTTTTGGTCAATATGACCTGACATTATATGCCCACCTACTTCAGCTCCGAGTTTAAAACTACGTTCAATATTTAAACTATCACCTACTTTAAGTTGACCTAGATTAGTAAGCTCTAAAGTGGTACTAATTAAATCAAAACTTAAAAGAGCATAAGTATTTTGCTCCAGAGTAAAGTATTTTTGCTCAAGGTTTTCTAATTCTTGTTCGCTAATTAACTTACCTTGGTGGTAATACTCATATTTTACTACCGTTAGGCAACAACCATTATTAGCTACTGAGTCACCAATATTTATTCCTTGGCAGTAGCTAAGAGGAAGTTTAACGGTATAAGAGCGAGCATTAGGTTTATCAACAAGAGAGTAAATTTGCCCTACTTGTTGTACAATTCCGGTAAACATAAGTCTCCTTAGATTTTGCGAATTAACCAAGCTTGGTGGATTTTACTACCCTCAAAGTCTTTAGGCATAGTTTTTTGCGTTATATCTTGTGCCTGTAAGCCTAAGTCAGCTAAAGCTTGCGTATCAAGTTTAAAGCCACGCTTATTATTACAGAAAACCAATTGACCTTGAGATTTCAGCAAGTTAGCAATTTTTCCAATTAAGTCAATATGATCTCTTTGCACATCAAAAGTACCTTCCATACGTTTACTATTAGAAAACGTAGGTGGATCGCAGAAAATTAAATCATAAGCTTCACGTTCTTCATTAGTTTGGGCTGCATCTAACCAAGCTAAAACATCTGCTTGCACTATTTTATTAGTTTGAGGATTAACGTTATTAATTCTAAAGTTATGAGCAGACCAATTACAGTAGTTATTACTCATATCAACCGATTTAGTAAAAGCAGCCTGAGCTTTAACTACATGCACTGTAGCTGTAGAAGTATAACTAAATAAATTTAAAAAGCGTGTTTGTTTTGCTTTAACTAAACTGCGAAGGAAGTAACGTAACTCACGGTTATCAAGGAAAATACCTGTATCTATATAGTCAGTGAGGTTTACTTTAAATTTACAACCATATTCGTCAATATAGAACTCCAGACCTTCATGGGTAATGCGGTTATATTGTGCTTCACCTTTTTGTCTTTCTCTGAGCTTATCAATCACTAAAGGTTCATATGCTCCTTTAACTTGATCTTGGGCATATTTTTGTACCATCGCCAGAGCTTGCATACTGCGTTTTACCGATTTATGGAGCGGAATTTTTTTACTTGCGGCATACTCTTGCACAACATAGTATTTTTGTTCATTTTCAGTATTGGTATAAACGTCAACGGCAACATTATACTCAGGGATATCGGCATCATAAAGACGGAAGTTTTGCACTTGATTACGCGTTAAATAGCTTTTAATGCGAGCAGCATTTTTTGGCAAGCGGTTATATAAAGCTTGAGCTTGCTCGTCTAGGCTTACTTGTCCGAGATCTTGTTCAGTATTAGCACGAATTGAATAAACGCGATACTGACAATCAAGATTTGAGTTTTTAATTTGCCATTTGCGATTTGCACTTAGACCTATTACGTCTAAAAGTTTGGTTGAAGAAGAAATTACCCCACAAATCCAACCTGGGAACAGAGATTTTAAGGCAGCTCCAAGGGTAAAATAAGTGTTATAAAGAGCACGTTCATTTGCCAAACGCACCCCATAAGGTGGGTTTACAATAACTAAACCTGTAGAGCTATTTTCGGCTCTTTGCAGGTCTTTTATTTCAGTTTGACTAAACTCGATATATTGCTCAACGCCTACGCTTTGAGCGTTCATTTGTGCCACAATAAGTACTGGGCGATCACTATCTGAAGCGTATACTTTAAAGTCAGGAGCAGGAGTAATTTGTGAGTTTTTGGCTTGTTGACTTACTTTAAGCCAAGTTTGCACGTCATGCTCTTTCCAGTAGTCTAAATGATGTTGACAATGAAGACCTGGTGCTATATTTAAAGCAATTAAAGCCGCTTCGATAGCTAACACCCCAGAACCACACATAGGGTTATATACTGGACTTTGTTTATCCCAACCCGAACGTAAAATAAGGTTAGCAGCTAGAGTTTCACGCATAGGTGCAAAACCTGCTCGACTGCGGTAACGCTTATTCATGCTTCCGGTTAGATCTAAGGCAATTTGCAGTTGATTATTGTGCAAACGACAATCAAGGAGAACATCTGGTTCTTCGGTATTTACATCAGGACGCGGGAGGTTTTTATTTTGGAAATAATCAACTAGAGCATCCTTAACCCGTAAAGATGAGTATTTAGTATTTTTTAAGAACTCATTAGAGCCATTAAAATTTACTTTAAAATCAAAGCCTGGTAGAAGAGTATCTAACCAATTATGGGCATAAACTGCATTATATAAATCTAAGTCGTTTTCGACATAGGTAGTGTTTAGAACTAATAGAGTACGTGCAGCTATACGAGACCAAAGAATAAATTGGTAAGCTTGGTAGAGCTCTAAATGTGCACTAACTCCCCCTACTTTAATTTTAATTTGGTGCTTTTCACTTAGCAAAGCAAGTTCATCGGCACTACTAAAATCCCATTTTTGCGGAATAGGGTCTTCTTGAGGATTATTTAATTGGCTCGAGGCTACAAGCAGATGTAACAACTCGTTTTTAACCATCTCTTCAAAACCGATTTGACAGCTAATGAAAAAATGATGTGTCATAAAAATTGGTATCCTGTTGGTAAGAAAAGAACACCTAAGTCACAAATGACCTAGGTGTATAAAAGATTACATATCAGCTGAGGTTTCTAAAAATTGCATGTATTTGTCGTGCATTAAATCTATTGCATAGAGTAATACGCTTACATCTGCATCAGGACGGAAACCATTTTCAGATAAATAACGTCTAAATTGACGAGCCCCAGGGAAGCTATTAAAAGCCCCCATAATTGGACGAATTAAATGGTTTAAGCTTACACCACGCTCAAACTCTTCTTGCCAATAAGGACGCAGACTATCAACAGCTTCAAACATAGCTTGACCTGAAGCTAGTTGTTGGGCACGTTTAAAACGTGCAGCATCTGAGATATCCGATTTAGGGGCATGGACACGGGAAGCACGCGGATTTTGTAAGGTTTCAAAAGCATATTTGCGTTTTTCGCGAATAGCAATATCAAAACGCTTAGCTGCTTTACGATCAATTTGCCAAATTAAGTGTTCAATTTTCTCCAGTAAAGGATCGTAAGAATCCATTACATTAAAACCAGCAGCTAATGAGTGTTTGAGACGATTTTCAAAAGCTGTATGTGAGGTTTTATGGAAATCAACCTTATCAGGATTTAAAGTGAACTCTTGATCGAGAATAAATGAATTATCGAAAATTCGATTGTATTCACTAAATGCATTGTCAAAGTCATCGAAAAGGAGAGCATCTACTTCTAAGAGAACCGAAGGTTGGTTATAAGCTTGACGCCCAATCATTACTCCGTCAACATGAGCTAAATGTTCACGAGCTTGAAGCATATCAGTTATGCCTCCATTGATCGTAATATTTAACTGCGGATATTCAGCTTTTAAGTCATATACGCGTTGATAGTTTAATGGTGGCACCTCACGGTTTTCTTTTGGTGAAAGCCCTTCTAAATAAGCTTTACGAGCGTGAATAGTAAAATCTTTTACCCCAACTTCCATTTGCGGTAAAATAAAATCTTCAAGAAATTCAAAAGATTCTACATCATCTACCCCAATTCGTGTTTTTACTGAAACAGGGATATCACATTGTGAAGCAAAGGCTTCAATGCAGTTAGCAACTATTTCAGGATCTTGCATTAAGCAAGCTCCAAAGTTTCCTTCTGAAACGCGAGGCGAAGGACAACCTACATTAATGTTAACGCCAAAATAAGGATATTTATCTTTATTTTGTTGTAAAATTTTGCCTACTGCTTCATAGTCAGAAGGATCAGAACCGCCTAATTGCAGAATTACGTTACCTTCATGTTCAGGACGAAAATAAAGTTGATCTGACTTACTATGTAAAATTGCAGTAGTGGTCACCATTTCGGTGTATAACACTGCATGCTTGGAAAGAGTACGGTGGAAAACACGACAATGGCGCGTAGTCCAATCAAGCATAGGCGCTACAGAAAAGCGCTGACTATAATATTGATTTTTCCTATTAAGAGTCATTAAAACTCTCGATATCTTAGTTCAGTGCTAGTACTCTTTAAAAGAATAAAAGCAAAGAATTGTTGCAACTACATACATTAAACAAGGTTTAATGTACCCCAAAATATTCTTATATTTTATCAAAAAACGTGCTTATTTTAATGAAAAAGTTAAGAGGTAAATTAAGACGTTTCCGATTGATTTTTCTTTAGTTAGACTAAATCTTGCGTCTAAATTAGAAACAAGGTGAGCATAGGCTCCGTCAAGCTGTAAGAAAACTAACGCTTGGTCAGCAAGATAGCCATTATTAGCTAAGTCAGTTAAGACCTCGAGCTCGTGCTCTTGCATAAATGGTGGATCAACAAAAACTAGATCATAAGCGCTCGAAGCAGGTTTTTTAATTACTTCATAAGAGTTAGCAAGATTAATTTTAACCTCAGCTATAGCTCCATAGTTGCGTTCGAGAGTTGCAAGATTTAAGCTGCGGTAATTAAGAATTAAGCGATCATATACCGCTTTAGTATATTCATACATTTGTAAGCTTTGACAACCGCGGGAAAGAGCTTCAAAGCCTAAAGCTCCTGAACCTGCAAATAAGTCAAGCACTCTACGACCACGGATTTCAAATTGAATCCAGTTAAAGAATACATCTTTTACTCGCGAACCTATAGGACGTAAACCAGGACTAGTTATAACTTCTAGTTTTTTTCCTTTTAATGCCCCAGCTTGAATATTTATAAATCCTTTACTATTAGCATTTTGGTGGAGAGTTGATTTCTTTTTTACCATAATTATTTGCAAAAATTGTTTTAGTACAGCTTGTAAATTATACCGCAATTGAGAAAAATGAGAAAATAAATTAATTTTGTCAGCTAAAAATAGTCAATTTTTTTTAAATAAAAATCATTAACTTGAGGAAATATTTCGAAAAAGTTAGTTTTAAACTATTTACAAAAAAACTTATTCGGGATATAATAACCCTCGTTGAAGAAAACAAAACAATTTAATTAGAACGGAGGAATGGTCGAGTGGTTTAAGGCACCGGTCTTGAAAACCGGCGATGGTTTGTAGCCATCCGTGAGTTCGAATCTCACTTCCTCCGCCACTTGTTTTTCTTTAGCCAGATTTTATTTCGGAGGAATGGTCGAGTGGTTTAAGGCACCGGTCTTGAAAACCGGCGAAGGTTTGTAGCCTTCCGTGAGTTCGAATCTCACTTCCTCCGCCATTTTGTTTTATATCCTGTTTAATTTTATTATTAAATAGAGTTCTTGATCAAGCTTTGTTATCGTAAGGTAACAAAGCTTTTTTTTATTCCTCATATCCCTTGGCTATAACTTGCCAATCCTCATAGAAAAAATATCCCATATAAATTTGATTGGTGATATTTATTTGATCTAAGAGATTTCGAATATCTTCATTGCTATAATAAGCATTATAACCAAGGTGCAATTTAGCCTTACTAAGGTCTAAAACTGTCCAGCTTTGGCGTTGGGAATTATATACCCAACTATGCAAATTATTGCCTTGTCCTAAACTTATTCCCAGCGCATGTAAACTAGCAAGATTACTTCCTAAAGTTTGGTAAACTCGAGATTCAGGATGTTCTTGAGCAAACATAATTTGACTTAAACTAAAAGCATAGGATTTATTGTCGATTTTTGCATCTTTTTCTAGCTTTTGGTAAGATGAATTATACCAAGCGTAGGTTTTTAAACAGTAACCTTGCTCTTGATCATAATAAAGTTCTAAAGTCGGATCATTAACTTGCTCGGCTTTTATATTTACGGGAATATACTCTCCTGGCTCACAAGCTACTAAAGGTAAAAGACTAAAACAGCCTTGCTTTTTAATTAAATATACCAAGAGTAAACTCTTAACAACCCCAACATGTTCTTTCCACCAAGATAAATTATCTCCTTGCTCTTTTGCAAGACGCAAAAGCACTTGCTTTAGCTCTATAGCTTTGTTCGGTCTTAATCTAAATAGCTTTTTGAGCCAAGAAAAGCCTTTTGCTAATTTATAGCGTGAGGGTAAGTGCTGGTGGGCATTATAAGGATTATAAAAATCGGTGGCAAAGTTTTGTTGAATAGTGTTTAACGCACTAAATATTTGTTGCCAGTATTGATAGTTATCGACAATTACATAAATGTGAGGTATAGGGTAAGGATGCACATAATTACTTTTTTGCCACAAGGGGTGGTGCGAAAAACTTTTTTTAAGCTTTAGCTCGAGCTCGAGCAAATTTAATTGCGGAAGGAGATTAGCATCAGGCAAATCTACTTCAGGGGCAAGGAGCTCTTTAGCTATAGCATAAATATCCGAACGAATAAAATAACTCATATAATATGAAACCAACTAATTTAGATAAGATTGATGCTAATCGTATTCAAACTCTGGTGGAAAATTACAAGATTCCAGAAAAAGAGCATAAAATCGAACACCAAGCTCAAGTAAATGCTTTAGTAAATTATTATCGTGAACTCATTCCTAGTGTCAGAGCTTTTATTCGCAGAATAAATCAACCTGAGCAACTAGAAACGGTAAAAATTTCTGAAGGAGTGCAAAAGAGATTAAGATATGGGGTTTTATTAAATCCATTATCAACTTTTGCCAGTAACTTTGAAAGTGAAAAATCTGAGCAAAGCATGGCCCTGTTACGCTTGTATGTTGATCTAGATGAAGTTTATAGTTATCTTTACTCAACACGCGATTGGGCAAATGAACAAATTCATTTAGATAAATTTGTTTCGCGTCATGATTTAGAGCTCGTGGAATTAGTATTGCAACAAATGTACGATTACTTAAATACCGTACTACGAAATATGTATAGTATTTATACTTATGCCGTAGGCTTTTATTATGGTACAGATACAGACTCAGAAGTGCTTAATTATCGCATGTTGCAAAGTAAATCCCCTTATATTATAAGCTCTCCTTTGCTACGAGTGGCAAATATTAACTTTATGTACTTTTTTGTTATGGCAAGTCAGATTTTTTATCAGCCCAAATCATCATTTTTGCCTCAATCACTTTAAAAAGCTTCGAAAAAAAGACAGGTATAGTGCCTGTCTTTTTTTCTTATTTACTAATGCGATTGCGGAAAAGAGCAAAGAAATAATTCCATAATTCAGTATTAAGTGGATCTTCGCCCGCTTTAGTTTGAGCTAAAAGCTCAAGTACTTTTGCACGATCAAAACTAGGATCTTGACGCTCAAGGGAATCAAGGGCACGTTCTTGGAACTGAGGTTGTTGTAAACGATCTATAGTTACTCGAATTTGTTTATCAAGTTGCACATCTGATCCTGCAGCCACTTGCCCAGTAGGATCTGTCTCTTTTAGAAGAAGACTTAACTCTTCAAGGTCATATTTGCGCAGTTGTTTAGCAACAAAGTTGATTTGGCGACGTTTAGCTTCCATGTTTTTCATAACTTTAGCTTGTTTTATGGCATCTAAAGTCGCATTATCAAAACCAAGAGGAATGATTTTAGTAATATTGAGTTCTACTAATTGAGCGGCAATTTTACGATAATCTTTAGCATCACGTTTAATTTCAGATTTACTTACGTAAATGATTTCTTCGTCGGCTTGATTATCTCTTGCAATTTGATCCCAGTCAAAATCTTTTTTAAATCTTGCCATATTAGAATGAACTTGTATCTTGGAATAAGCCAACTTTTAAGTTTTTTGCTTCATAGATTACTTCACCATCGCAAAGAACTTCACCGTCAGCAATACCCATAATTAAACCACGTGCAATTACGCGTTTGAGGTTAATACGATATTGTACTTTTTTTGCTGTAGGTAAAATTTGACCTGTAAATTTAACTTCACCTACTCCTAAAGCACGACCTTTACCCTTGTGACCTAAGTGACCTAGGAAAAAGCCCACTAATTGCCACATGGCATCTAAACCAAGACAACCTGGCATTACTGGATCACCAATAAAGTGGCAGCCAAAGAACCATAAATCTGGCTTAATGTTTAATGTAGCTTCGATATAGCCACAGTTATGATTACCACCTTTTTCTTCAATAACGTCAATTGAATCGATCATTAACATATTTGGCGCTGGTAATTGTGGACCATCTTGCCAAAGTTTACCTTGTGAAGATTTAATAAGATCTTCATATGAATAAGACGTAGGTCGAGTCATAATGTCCTTTAGTTTGTTATTAGATTAGAATTACCTGCATATTATAGCAGAGAAGGTTATATTTGTTTAATTTTGCTTAGGTAAGAAAAATGAAAATAGGTTTTTTAACCAGCTTTTTTGATCTTTATCTTCACCATTTATATGTTGATGAATAGCTGAAATTAAAGAAGTATTACTTTGTTCTACTTGGAAGTAAGCTTGTTGGTATTTTTCATTTTCTTGGTTAAGCGTAGTTTTATCATCAGCAAGAGCAAATGGGGTATTGGTCATAAGCTCAAAGACTTGGCTAATGTGCTGTGCTGAGAATATAGAAAAGTTTCCTGCAGCTATATCGGCAAGTACATCATCGCGTAAGACAAGGTTTTTACAGTTTATTTCAGGAATAATTACCCCTTGTTCACGAGTAAAACCACGCTTTTTACAAATATCATAGAAAGCTTCGATTTTTTGGTTTACGCCACCAATAGCTTGAAGTTGACCAAATTGATCCATACTTCCTGTAACCGCAAAGGCTTGGTTAACAGGAATTTTACCTAATGCCGAAGCTAAAGCAATAAAGCTACAAACTGTAGCACTATCGCCGTCAGTAGGTTCATAGAGTTGCTCGGTTACTATAGTAGCTGCAAACTCAAGTGAATCTTCAAAAAGAGATTTTAAGTAAGAAGTACTAATAATATTAGCTCTTCTTGCTAAGCCACCTGCAAGTTGGATTTCAGCATCCACATCAAAAGTAGAACCAGCATCACTTTGGGCTAAGCACGAAAGACGAAATACAAGACCTTGAGGATCTTTAGAGTATTCGCTTGCTTCGGCATAAGCTAAACCATTTGCCGTACCAACTTTAAAGCCTTGGGTATCAATTCTTTGATAACCATCAAGGACATAGTTTAAGAACATTTGGTATTGCGTATCTTGGCTTGCGTCTAGGCTTTGTAATACTTGTTCGAGCTTTTGCTCACTATTGCCAGCCCGAAGCATGAGGTAGTGTAAGCGATCTACTGACCAATAAACCTTATCAAGAGTCTCGTTAAGACGAAGTAATTGATAAAGGAGATTATTAAGATACTGTAAAGATAAAGTACCGCTCAGAGCAAAGAGGTGTTGTAAAGATACTAAACGACAAAGTAAAACTAAATACTGATAGCTATTGTCAGTAAGTTTAGCTTGTTGTTTGAGAAAATCTTGACGCACTTTTTCGAGATGCTCAAGTGGGTGTTTCCCTTCCTCGACAAGACTTTGCGAGTCAATACTAGTTGCTTGTTCTAATTTTTGCGCAACCTTGTCTTTTTGTAGACGTGCATTTTTAACTTGTTGGGCAATTAACTCAGTAGGTGAGTAATTAGGGTAACTAGCGGTATTACTTACTTGCTCAGTTTCTTTTTCTGGTGGTAAAGCAAAAGTGAGGTTATAGGCTATTTCGTCTAAAGTCTCTTGATCTAAGTCTGTATGTAAATAAGTACTTTGCTCATCTAGCTCTTGCTTTTTCTTATCTTTATAAAGATAATCTGGGAATTTATTTTCTTTCGAGCTTTCTACAATACTTTTAGTTTGAGCTAAAAATGCTTGTAAATAAGCTTGACGATTAATTTGCCCAGCCTGAGTTAAAAAGGATGTCTCACTGTAATGATAGCTATAGGCACCCAGAATTTGGTAAGGATCATAATCATCAAGAATACTATTGATTAGTTCTTGTTCAGCACTATTAAAGAGAATAATCAGTTTGGTGTTAGTTTCAACACTAATTGAACGTGACTTATGCATTAAGTCAATTTGTTCGGCTTGGGTTAGATTAAACTCTTGGTTAACTATTGCACTAATTAGCTCATGCGCCAACTCTACATCATTAAAGAGTTTTTGCGCTTGAACGATAATTACACTATTAGGGTGGGCAAGAATCCCAGGCGTATACTTAGAGTCTGGATCTTGTGCATCATAGCTACCAAAGATAGCCCCACGAGAAAAGTCGGTAAGTTCGATGCTACTAAAAATATTAGCTTCAATACGCTCTCTGGCAATATTTAAAGTAACTTTACTTTTATCTTTGGTCGTAGATAAAGAGTTTACTTCAATACGGGCAAGATTGTTTTTGTACTGCCAAACTTCTTCAGGGCTAAATGCTTGGTGGGCAAAAGCCGTTTTGCTCGCTTGATTGAGCATGTGTTTGAAAAAGCTTGCTTGCACATGGTGTAAGCTCGAATTTTGTTGTACAGCTAAAATAGGGGCTTTACCCGAGATAAAGTCGCCTAATTTTACTTCGAGGTTATCAAAAACCAGCCATTTAGCTAAAAAGTAATTGCGAATATAAGTTTGATCAAGTTGAGCTTGCTCATTTTCTCTTTTATATTTGAGAATCTCAATTAATTGTTGTTCATTATTAAAAGATTCGTGTTCTTTTAAAGAAATTTCTAGATCTAAATCTTGTAAAACTTTGGCTTTATTATTTACTTTATAAGTAAAAAACTCTCCTGCTAATAAGCTAAGGGAGTTGGTAAGTGATTTATTGCCAAGAAACGATAAAAGAGAAAGACTGGAAGCATCGAGACAGCGACTATAGTTATCAAGAATGAACTTAATATCGAGTTCGCTTGGAGTTAGTCTTTTTAACATTAAAATTAATTTCCTTCTTTAAATTTTCCGATTATAAGATAACGAAAATTTTCTGTCCTATTTTACCATATTTCTTTATTTACTAGTAAAAAAGACCGCCTTGTCTGTGTTATAATCAAAAGGCTAAATAACTAAAAAATTAAAAATTATTTATCAATTATGCGAGTATTTAAATCATTTTCAGAACTAAAAGCTTCTGATTTAAAAAAAGTCTTTGTTACCATAGGTAACTTTGATGGCTTACACTATGGACATAGATCTATTTTGCAAGCTTTAGAGAAGAAGGCAAAAGCAGTTAATGGGCAAACTTTATTAATTGTCTTTGAACCGCAACCTTTAGAGTTTTTTACAAAAAAGGTAGCACGCTTACTAACCTTACAAGATAAAATTAATGTTCTTGAAAAGTACAAGCTAGTAGATAATGTGCTGGTTTTAAACTTTGACGCTAATCTAGCAAATATGGAAGCAGATGACTTTGTGCAAGAGTTATGTCAAGCCGCACAAATAAACACTATTTTTATCGGTGATGATTTTCATTTTGGCAAAAACCGGAGTGGGAATTTAGCTCAACTTCAAGCTTTAGCGCCAAAATACGGTTATAAGGTTGAAGTAATTGAAACTATAACTAATGCCCAACAGCAACGGGTTAGTTCAACTTTAATCCGTAACCTTTTAGCTCAAGGTCAATTAGCTACGGCAAATAGCTTACTAGCTGAACCCTTTAGTTTTACTGGTCAAGTAGAAAAAGGACGTCAGTTAGCCCGCACTCTAGATGCTCCAACGGCTAATATACCTATTAATCGGGTCTTATCTCCATTACATGGAACCTACGCTTGTTTAGTTAAGGTGGAAGGAAAAGGAAAAATTTATCCAGGCGTTTGTAATATCGGCTTTAAACCTACAGTAAACTCAGATCAAGAACGTTGGCTGGTTGAAGTTCACATTCTTGATTTTGCCGAAGACCTCTATGGTAAAGAGTTAAAAATTACCCCTGTAGAGTTTATTAGAGCAGAGAAAAAATTTGCTTCGATAAATGAACTAAAAGCTCAAATTAACGCTGATATAGAGTATGTAAGAAATTTAAATCTATTACAACGTCTTGTAAAAGGTCAATTATTTACAAATTCTTAATTTTGCCATTGCGTTCAATTTGCATGCGTATTTATTTTTGTTATTCAAGGACTTGCTTGTATGTCTATTAAAGATTTTAGTATTAAAACATTGAACGCAGGGGGATTGGGTATTGTACTACCTTTAATTCCTTATGCAATTCTTGGCACTTTATTAAAACCATTAGCTGCTGACTACAGTGTAATTGCTTCCTTTTTAAAGTATAGCCAACAAATTCAGGGTGTAGCCCCAATTCTAATCGGTTTTTTGGTGGGTACATTTGTTGGGCTTAACCCTTTAAGAGCAGGGGTTGTAAGTTTTATTTCCTTTATCTCGGCAGCTAACTTAAGTGTAGCGAATTTATTTACGGCTTCAGGAGAAGCGGTGAGTGTTCTCCAACTCAGAGGTTTAGGCGACTTAGTTAACGCAATTTTTATGGCTGGAGTTAGTTCGGCTATAATTTTAAAAATGAATAATATCTTCCGTTCGTTAGAGATTATTTGTTTACCTATTTTCGGGGTAGCTCTTGCTTACATCGGGCGTGATTTCTCTCTTCCTGTTGTAAGTTATGTGACAACAGGTATTGCTGACGCAGTTGAATACTTTACGACTTTAAACCCAGTTCTTATGTCTTTATTAATTGGGGCGTCTTTTGCAATTATTATCATTTCTCCAGTATCTTCGGTAGTAATTGCTTTAGCAATTAAACTAAATGCGGTTAACTCAGGAATTGCTAACTTAGGTTGTTCGGCAACTATGATCAGTGTTTTAATCGGTTCGATCTTTGTAAATAAACCTGGTGTATCAATTACAGTAGGTTTAGGAATTGTTAAAATGCTTGTGGGTAACCTCTTAAAATACCCAATTCTTGCTTTACCTTTAGCTATTTCTGGTGCTCTATGTGGCTTAAGTGCATATTTATTAGATATCCACGGTACAGCCTTTGCAGCCGGATTTGGTTATAGTGGTTTAATTGGACCTCTAGCTGCTTATGAAAACTATATGGCAGCTCAAGTAATTACCAGTGGCGAAGCTATTATTCGTTTATTAATTGGTTATATTGCTATACCATTTGTAATTTGTTCTCTTGTGCACTTTATTTTCATTAAAATCTTCAAAATCTATACTTTTGAAATTGTAAGATTTACTCCTTTAGAGAATAAATAAGAATAAATAATAAATTAGAAAACTAACAAACCCAGCTTTTTTAAAAAAGCTGGGTTTGTTATATTTTTTTTATTTAAAAATTTTTGCTTCGGTAAAGATTTGGGTAAGTTTTTTCTCACCTGCTTCACTTAAAGTTAGTAAAGGTAATCTTTGATTTGGCGTTGCAATTAAGCCTAGTTGATGAGCAACCCATTTAGCCGGAGTTGGGTTAGGCTCAATAAATAAGCTTGCATGAAGTTTTTCGTATGGTCTATTTAATTCAAGTGCTTTAGCATAATCACCTTGCAGAGCAACATCAACAATTTCTGCCCATTCTCTCGCAATTACATTAGCACTTACTGATACTACGCCACTTGAACCTAAAGCAATAGCATCAAGAGCTGTACCGTCTTCACCTGATAAGTGAATGAAGTTTAAGTCTTTAGTGCGAGAAACAATTTGTCCTACACGATGGAGATCAGGATGTGCATCTTTGATAGCAATAACATTAGGTAATTGAGCTAAACGTACAATTGTATCAACATCTAATGAAGTAACAGTACGTCCTGGTACATTGTAAAGTACTTGAGGTAAATGGGTAGATTCCGCAATTGCTTTAAAGTGTTGGTATAAACCTTCTTGACTTGGTTTGTTATAGTAAGGAACCACGGTTAAGCAAGCGTCTACTCCTAGAGCTTCTACTTTTTTAGTATAAGCAATAGCTTTAGCAGTACAGTTTGAACCAGTACCAGCAATTACAGGTACACGTTTATTTGTAAACTCAACAACTTTAGCAATAACTTCTAAACTTTCTTCATCGCTTAGAGTAACAGCTTCACCAGTTGTCCCGCAAGCAACAATACCTTTAGTTCCAGATTGAATATGATATTCAACGAGATTTTTCAAACTTTGGTAATCTACATTGCCCTGATTATCTAATGGCGTAATAATTGCAACAATAGAACCACGTAAAATAGGATTTGACATTCTACTTTCCTTAAAAGATAATTATTTTTTCCATCCTACCCTGCCTTATTTTTTTGAAAAAATCTAAAAATAAGGTTCTTTGTTTTATTATACTAAATCTGTACTGATTTTATAACCTCTTTAAGATAATTTTTGCTATAATATAAGCAAGTGTATCATGAATAGGAATAATGGTTTTATGCAAGTAGTAGAAGTAAAACATCCATTAGTACAGCACAAATTAGGTTTAATGCGTGCAAAAGATATTAGTACTATGGAGTTCCGTACTTTAACACGTGAAGTTGGTTCATTATTAACATATGAAGCAACAAAAGATTTAGAGCTTGAAGAAGTTGAGATTTCAGGTTGGAATGGACCTGTAAAAGTTCAACGTATTAAAGGTAAAAAAGTAACAGTAGTACCAATTCTACGTGCAGGTTTAGGGATGATGGACGGCGTATTAGAGCACATTCCTTCAGCTCGTATCTCTGTAGTTGGTATTTACCGTGATGAAGAAACTTTAAAACCAGTTCCTTATTTTTCAAAATTAGCTGGTGACATTCAAGAACGTCTAGCTATCATTGTAGATCCAATGTTAGCTACTGGTGGTTCGTTAATTGAAACTATTAACCTTTTAAAATCTAAAGGTTGCACTTCTATCAAGTGCGTAGTTTTAGTAGCTGCACCAGAAGGTATTAAAGCTTTACAAGAAGCACATCCTGATGTTGAATTATACTGTGCATCAGTAGATGACCACTTAAACGAACATGGTTACATTATCCCTGGTTTAGGTGACGCAGGTGATAAAATCTTTGGAACCAAATAAAAAAATGGAGAGGCAAAACCTCTCCATTTTTTTATACTAAATTATAGCCGTATTCTCTTAAATACCAATCGAGATCATCAATGGTAATTACTGGATAATTGAATTTTTTCCCAAATTCAACTATTTCAGGAGCACGAGCCATAGTACCGTCATCCTTGGTAATTTCACAAATAACTGCTTCGTTACCTAAGCCTGCAAGACGAGTAATATCGATTGAAGCTTCAGTATGGCCTCTACGACCAAGCACGCCTTGTGGATTAGCAATTAAAGGGAATACATGTCCTGGGCGGTGTAGGTCTTCAGGTACTGCCCCTGGTTTAACTGCAGCGTGAATAGTAGTTACGCGATCGGCTGCCGAAACCCCTGTAGTTACTCCTTTAGCTGCTTCAATAGTAACAGTGAATGCAGTTTTATTTACTGAGGTGTTCTTTTCTACCATGTAAGGTAGTTCGAGCTTGTCTGCTAACTCTTGGCCAATACAAAGGCAAACAATTCCACTTCCGTAACGGATTAGGTGTGCCATTTGTTGGATATTAATAGTTTTTGCAGGAAAGATTAAATCCCCTTCGTTTTCACGATTTTCATCGTCAAGGATTAAAACCCCGCGATTATCTTGTAGGGCTTTTGCTGCTTGTTGGATACGACTTAAAGCAGTGCCTTCTAATTTAAAATTCTGTGTCATATGACAATTGCTCACTATATAATAATCTTTGTCGTGTACATTATAACACAATGCAAAAATAATTGCGCATGCAAAAAAAGCTAGAGGTATAAACCCCTAGCTTTTTTGTTTTGAGATATTTTACGCTTTAACTTAAAGAAGAGAACATTTCTGAAACAGATTCTTCGTTGTTAATACGACGAATAGCTTCTGCTAAAGTACCAGCTAAGCTTAATACTTCAACTTTACCTAAAGCTTCAACTTCTTTTCTAAGTGGAATTGAGTCAGTTACTACCACTTTTTCTAATAAGTCTGATGCGATTTTTTCTACTGCATTACCTGAGAAAATACCGTGTGAAGCGTAAGCAAATACGCGTCTTGCACCACGATCTTTTAAGGCTTTAGCAGCATTTACTAAAGTACCACCTGTATCGATAATATCATCGATTAAGATACAGTCACGATCTTTAACATCACCAATTACGTTCATTACTTGAGAAACGTTTGGAGCTGGACGACGTTTATCAATAATAGCAATTTCTGAATCATTGTATAAACGAGCCATAGCACGTGCACGTACAACCCCACCAATATCTGGAGAAACGATAATTGGATTTACTAAGTCAGAAGTGTTGTGGAGGTGTTCAACTAATAAATCTGTAGCATAGATGTTATCTACAGGAATGTCGAAAAAGCCTTGAATTTGTTCAGCATGTAGGTCAACAGTTAATACGCGATCTACACCAGCAACTTGTAATAAGTCAGAAACTAAACGTGCGGTAATTGGTACACGTTGTGAACGTACACGACGGTCTTGACGTGCATAGCCAAAGTAAGGAATAACCGCAGTAATACGACCAGCTGAAGCACGACGAAGTGCATCAACCATACATAATACTTCCATTAGATGATCATTTGCAGGAGAACATGTTGATTGAATTAAGAATACTTCATCACCACGTACATTTTCATGTAATTGTACATGAACTTCGCCATCACTAAACTTATCTAAAGTTGCTTCTGCTATTTTAGAATAAAGGCGTTTTGAAACTTTTTCTGCTAGTTCGCGTGTAGCATTACCAGCAAAAAGCTTAATATTAGCCATTGTAAAAGACCTCAAAAGTGGGAGATTGGTTTGCTTTGTGTTTTTATATTATAACTTAAAGACCTAGTGATTTTGAAAATATTTTCTTACCTTTGCAGAAAAAATTGTTAGATTTTAGAGTAGTTGTTTTATAATTACAAGTTGTTAAATATTATCTTTGCTTTGGACATAGCCATGAAAAAGTCTAATAGTCTTTTAAAAACTGGATTAATCTTTTCTAGTTTTACTTTATTTTCACGAATTCTGGGCTTTATTCGTGATATGGTTACCGCTAACCTACTAGGTTCGGCTTCCGATGTATTTGTTTTTGCCCAAAGAATTCCTAATCTTTTTCGCCGTTTATTTGCCGAAGGTTCTTTTTCTCAAGCTTTTGTGCCAATTCTTTCTAAGTACTATACCGAAGAAGACCAAAGTAAAATGAAAGCTCTAATTGCAAGTGCTTTTGGTTGGCTTTCGCTTATTACTTTGTCAATTACCATAATTGGGGTGCTAGGAAGCGGTTGGTTTACTATAGCCTTGGCTAATGGTTGGTATCAAGATTATTTGCAAGGTACAAGTGATAAATTTGTCCAAGCTTCCTTTTTACTAAAAATAACCTTTCCATATTTATTTTTTGTTTCTTTAGTTGCTCTTTCGGGAGCTATATTAAATGTGGTAGGTAAGGTTGCGCTATTTTCTTTTACCCCAGCTTTACTTAATGTAAGTTTAATAGTTTGTGCTTTAGTATTACCGCAATATTTAGGTGGCGATGTTAACCTAGCTCTAGCTTTAGGAACCTTTATCGGTGGCGTTATCCAACTTGCGATTCAAATTCCTTTTCTCTATCGGATTGGTTTTTTAGTAAAACCTAGCTTACGTTTTACCTCAGGCTTAAAAACCATGTTTAAAAACATGGTGCCAGCTCTAATAGGAGCTTCTGGTTCGCAACTAAATATGCTGGTAAACACTATAGTAGCTTCATTTTTTGCTGCTGGAGCTATGAGTTGGTTATACTATGCCGAGCGTTTAATTGAGCTTCCGTTAGGTATTTTTGGCGTAGCTATTTCAACTATCCTCTTACCTACTTTGTCGCGTAAAGTAAAACTTTTAAAAGAAGATAACTCCCAAGCTAATCAGGCTGGCTTTAATGCAGCTATGGATTGGGGCGTGCGGATGATTTTCTTAATCTCTTTACCTGCAAGTGTATTTTTAATTTTCTTAAGTAGCTATATTATTGATCTACTCTTTTTCCATGGTCGTTTTACTTTACACGATTTGAGTATGACCAATATAGCCTTAATCTGTTTTAGTTTAGCTATTTTACCTTCAATGCTCACTAAAACTTTAAATAATGGCTTTTATGCTCATGAGAATACAAAAACTCCTATGTATGTTAGTCTGTTTACTATAGGGGTAAATATAATTCTCAATCTAATTGCCTTAAAAATTAACTTCTGGTTCTTAGCTCTTTCTACGTCGATAGCTTCTTTACTAAATATGGTAATTATTTATTATCTCTTAGGCAAAAAAGGTTACTATCATTTTGGTAAATTAGCTTGGTTAACTTTAGGACGAGCTATAGGGGCAACTTTAGGACTAGCCTTAGTGCTTTATTATCTTCCAGTAGCTTATCAAGAATGGATGCACTATACTCTGTGGGCAAAAATTCTCACTTTAGCTCTTTATGGTCTAAGTGGGGTTATAGTTTATGGAGTAATTCTCTTTATTTTAGGCTTTAGAATTAAGCACTTAAAATATGTTGAAATTATTGATAAGGTTGCCAGTCGATAAATCAACACTTTAAACAAATAAAATTGGTATAATAAACGAGCTTTAGTAAACTTTACTTAAGCTCTTTTTATTTCTCATTTCCTAAACAATCCTTAATATTTTATGCAATTAAATCCTCAACAACAGCAAGCGGTAGAGACGATCAAAGGACCGTGTCTGGTTATTGCTGGAGCAGGTTCAGGGAAAACTAGGGTAATTATTAATAAAATAAAAAACCTAATAAAAAATGGTATTCCTGAACAAAATATTTATGCTGTAACCTTTACCAACAAGGCAGCTGCCGAAATGCGCGAGCGTTTAAAAGCCGATCTTAAATCAAATGCCAAAGTAAATATCAGTACTTTCCATACTTTAGGTTTAGATTTTGTTAAACGCGAATACAAGCGTCTTAATTTAAAAGAAAGAGTAATTCTCAGTGACCCTCATGATCAACGCGTTTTACTGCGAGATTTAATTCTCCATACTAATTTGCAAGGGGTGCTTGATGAACAAATTTCTTTGGTAATGAACTTTATTTCTACGGCCAAAAATAAATTAATGCTCCCAGGTGACTTACCTGAAAATCCGCTTGAGTTTTCTAAAAATCCTGACTTTATCCAAAATTATCAAATCTATAGTAAGCTTTATCACTACTACTTTACCTATATGCAAAGTATTTCGACTTTAGATTTTGATGATTTAATTTTATTACCTACAACCTTATTAAAATACAATCGTAAAGTAAGAGAAAAATATAACAAACGTGTGCAGTATTTACTCGTAGATGAGTATCAAGATACTAATACGAGTCAGTATGAGTTTGTCAAATTATTAGTAGGAGAAAATCCTAACTTTACGGTGGTAGGTGATGATGACCAAAGTATTTACTCTTGGCGTGGAGCCCAACCAGAAAACCTTGTTCGTTTACAACAAGACTTTCCGAACTTGCAAGTAATTTTCCTAGAACAAAATTATCGTTCGACCGAAAATATATTAGAGGCAGCCAATAAGCTCATTGCTAATAATCCCCATGTTTATCAAAAACAATTAAAATCTGTACATGGTAAAGGCGAGCTCATCAAAGTAGTTGCCCATGAAAATCCTGAAGAGGAAGCTTTTTATGTGGTTAATAGTATTTTAAGTCACAAGTTTGAGCATAATACCAAGTTTGGTGACTATGCCGTACTTTATCGTGGTAACCATCAATCGCGCTTATTAGAAAAAGAATTTGCTGAAAATGATGTCCCTATAGTTATTAACGGGGATACTTCTTTCTTTGAAAAAGCAGAAATTAAAGATTGTGTTGCCTATTTAAGACTTTTAAGCAACTTTGACGATGATAAAGCGCTAATGCGGGTTATAAATGTACCAAGAAGGGAAATTGGTTCGAAAACGGTAACGGCAATTGGTGAAGTGGCTAAACTCTACAATTGTAGTTTCTTTGACGCTTGTTTTCATGAAGATCTATTGACGCGAGTAAATGGGCGAGCTTTATTTCAACTGCAAGAGTTTTTGGAGCTGATTACGCACACTGCCGAGAGAATAAATGAAAATAATGATTTTCTGGCTTTAAAACAATTTTTTGATGAGTTAGATTACGAGCAATTTCTCTACGAGCAAAGCGACAATAAAAAAGTAGTTGAAACGCAAATGAAAAATATCGAGAATCTACTCGATATGGTAAGAAGATGGATGTCAGATTCTTATTATGAACCTATGACTCTGAGCGAAGTGGTACAGAGATTATTTTTACGTGAGCTTTCGGCAAGTAAAGCCAAAGACGACACAGATAACTTTGTGCAACTTATGACCATTCATGCTTCCAAGGGATTAGAGTTTCCTTATGTACACATTATAGGTTGTGAAGAAGAAACTATTCCTCATAAAAACAGTATTGAAGAAGACAATATTGAGGAAGAAAGACGTTTAATGTACGTAGGGATTACGCGAGCTCAAAAAGAGCTTACCTTAAACTATTCTCTGCAAGCTAAACGTGCCCAAGAGGTGCAAGATCTTGAGGTTTCGCGCTTTATCGGTGAATTACCTGAAGAGGTGCTTGAGGTAAATGAAGCAGTTGCGCAAAGAGCAAGTACTAAGAAAAAAGAACAGGATGCAAAAAATTACGACAGTCTTATTGCTCATATTAATAAGAGTCGAGTCGATAACTCTAAATTTAATGACATTTACTATGACGATGATTATGAACCTTTAGAATAATGGTTTGCAGTTAATTGTGATTTTTGTTAAAATATTTTCAGTAAGTGTTGTTAAAAAATTAGTTCTTTATGGTGTCTCTTTTTTCTAAAGGAGACGTAAGTTCTAAATTTTTATAAAAAGCCTCGTCAGAGGTGTTAATTTAACTTTATGTCAGCAGCTAATTTCAAAAAAGGCGATATTAATTTCACTAATGATAACGTTCGTGTTCACAAAATCCGTGACATGTTATCGCCAGTATCAATTATTGAACGTTTCCCACTTTCAAAAGCAGGGGTAGATCGTGTTGCTAAAACACGTTTAGAAGTATCAGAAATTTTACATGGTAAAGATGATCGTTTACTAGTAGTAATTGGACCTTGTTCAATTCACGATGTAAAAGCTGCACGTGAATATGCAGAAAGACTAAAAGGTCAAATTGAAAAATATCGTGACCAATTATGTATTGTAATGCGTGTTTACTTCGAAAAGCCTCGTACAACTGTTGGTTGGAAAGGTTTAATTAATGACCCTTATTTAAACCATACATTCCAAATTAACGAAGGTATTGCTTTAGGGCGTCAAATTTTAGTTGAAATTAATGAACTGGGCGTTCCTACGGCTGGGGAATTCTTAGATACTATGTCTCCACAGTACATTGCCGACTTAATGTCATGGGGTGCTATTGGAGCTCGTACTACAGAATCTCAACTTCACCGTGAATTAGCTTCAGGTTTATCTTGTCCAATTGGTTTTAAAAATGCTACTAATGGATCTGTACAAATTGCTGTAGATGCTATGGTATCTGCATCTTATCCACATACGTTCCTAGGTATTACCAAATTTGGTCAAGTGGCAATTATCGAAACTACTGGTAACAAAGACGTACATGTTATTCTGCGCGGTGGTTCTAATGGTCCTAACTATGATGCTGCCTCTGTAGCAAACGTAGTAGAAAAATTAGAAAAAACTCCATTCACTACATCAGTAATGGTTGACTGTTCACACGCTAACTCAGAAAAAGACTATCGTCGTCAAAGCCAAGTATGTGAAAATATTTCAGAACAAATTAAATCAGGCTCATACAGTATTAACGGCGTTATGATTGAATCTCACCTAGTAGAAGGTAGACAAGATCTTAAAGACGATAATATTGATCAGCTAACTTACGGACAATCGATTACCGATGGTTGTGTAGGTTGGGAAACTACTGAACAACTTTTAGCTATGTTAGCTAATGCAGTACAAACTCGCCGTGACAACTTTCCACGTAAGTAATATAGACTGCAAAGAAATCCTTCGAACTTTATCAAAAGCTCGAAGGATTTTTTTCATAGAGCGAGGTGGTAGACCTCCTTTTTTTATGTCTAAAAATTAACAAGAGCACCAATATTTTTGCTTTGTTGAATTTAATTCAAGATCATTTGTAATTTTAGCTAGTTTATCTCCGATTTTGCTAAGGATATAATAAGGCACATAACACAAAGGTATAAGACAACGCCTATATTTTTAGTAACAATCACAATAGGAAATCAATTAGTTATGAAAAATTTTACATTTGTAAATCCAACTCGTATTGAATTTGGTAAAGATAAAGAAAACAACATTGGCCAATATATGGCTGAGTTTGGTGTAAAAAAAGCTCTGATCATTTATGGTTCAGAACGCATTAAAAAAGACGGTCTGTTTGATCGTGTAGTAAAAAGCCTCGAAGAAAACAATATTGCCTACGCTCAAATAGGTGGAGTAAAATCTAATCCAGTACTCACTAAAACTAGAGAAATAATTACGTTTGCCCGTCAAGAAAATGTAGATGCTGTGCTTGCTGTAGGTGGCGGTTCGGTACTGGATACCGCAAAAGTTGTAGCTGCGGGTGTTAAATATGACGGTGACGTATGGGATTTCTTTTCAGGTACCCCGATTACGCAAGCTTTAGATATTTTCTCTATTATTACTTTAGCTGCTACAGGCTCGGAAATGAATACTGGAGCGGTGATTACAAAAGAAGATACTGAAGAAAAATTCTTTGTGATGAACCCTGCTTTATTCCCTAAACTATCAGTAATTAACCCTGAATTACAAAACAGCGTAAGTAAAGAATACTTAGTTTACTCAGCAGCTGATATACTAACTCACTCGCTCGAAGCTTACTTAACGGTTAAAGATCGTCCTGAGCTAATCAACCTTTTAGTTGAAGCTAACATTAAAACTATTATTCGTACCACAAATGCTTTATTAGCTAACCCTAATGACACAGAAGCACGTGGTGAGTTTGCTTGGGCAGCTACTCTTGCCTTAAATGGTACAACTTTAATTGGTTTTGAAGGGGCTTCTTATCCGAGCCATATGATCGGTCAAGCTATGTCAGCCGTAAATGATATTGCCCACGGAGCAAGTTTATCAATTGTTGTACCTGCTTGGATGCAATGGTATAAAGAGCAAAATCCAGACCAATTTAAACGTTTTGCTCAAGAGATTTTTGCTAAGGATACAGCCGAGGAAGGTATTGCAGCCTTAAAAGATTGGTATAACCAAATAGGTACACCAACTACTTTAAGCCAAGGTAATATTGATGACGCAACCCTTGAACATGTTCTAAAAGTTCTTGAGCGTGATACGTATAGTTGGGGCTTAAATGAAATCTATACTCCTGCAGTATTAAGAGAAATTCTTAGTTACGCAAAATAAATAGCCAAATAAAAAAATCAAAGGCATATGTCTTTGATGTTTTTTATGGGAAAAAATAAAATTTGTTATATAATACACTAGCTTTTTTTACAATAATTAATTGAGTTTTTCATGTCAGAGAACACAAATTACAATTATTCTTATCTCGACCGGGAAGCAATTCGGAAAAAGATGGTAGAGCTTTTAGAAGAGTCTGATGTTGAACAAATTAATCAACGTCGACGTCAACTCATGGAAACTGAGTTAGAAAAACTAAAAGAAGATACTGTTCTTTTAACCAAGGCTAATGCTGCCCCAAGTGTTGCTAAGGAAATAGATCATGAGTTAGAACAAGTAAGTCATGTTCTGTCCCCAAAAAATAACTTAGAAGAATTAGATCATTTACATAAAAAATACCTGCAAGGTTTACTACCAAAACAAAGTTTGGTAATTATTATTTTCGCTTTAACCTCGATGCTCTTACCATTTTGCATCGATATGTATTTAAGTGCTTTCCCTGCAATGGCACGAGAGTATAGTGTAGACATTAGTCGAATTGAGTTTTCTCTTTCCATTTACTTTATAGGTATTGCTTTAGGGCAACTTTTATGGGGACCTTTATCAGATTCGATAGGGAGAAAGGGAATAACCTGTGTGGCTTTTATCTGTGTCTTAATAAGTTCGGTTATTATTGCCAATATTGATGACCTGACCACTTTATTCGCTTTAAGATTTGCCCAAGGCTTTTTCTGTGCAGCTATTCTTGTTACTTCAACATCCATTCTAAGAGATATCTACGAAACCGTAGACTTTGTTCGTATTAATGGTATTGTAACTTTAATTTTCTTCGCTGCTCCTTTCTTAGCTCCATTAGTAGGTGCTTATATCGCCGTAGCTAGCTCATGGCATTATATTTTCTATAGTATTGCCTTAATGTCGCTAATTTGCTTTGTGTTATTTATTAAATACATTCCTGAAACTTTAAATCCTGCATTTAAACGTAAGGTAAACTTTAAGCAAACTTTTAAAGTGTTTACGCAAGTATTAGGTGACGGACGTTCGTTCTGGTTAATAATTCTTATGTCTTGTTCTACTTGTGTAATTTTTGCTTATGTATCTATGGCGTCGGGAGTATTCCAAGGCTTTTATGGCATTAGCGAAAGCATGTTCCCATATATTTTTGTTTTAAGTGTTATAACCCAAGTATTGTTTAATATTTTTAACACTAAGATGGTTAAATATATGGCTCCAGCTAAGCTCTTATTAATCGGTATGTGCTGGCAACTCTTTTCGGGTATTTTCTGTATTCTAGCTTCGTTATTAGATACAGGCTTTTACGGAATTTTAATTGGGGTTATTTTAGCTATGTCAGCGAGCCCATTAATTTTCCTTAACAGTATTGCCCTTTACCTCGAAATTCACTATCGTCAATCAGGTACAGCTTCGAGTTTAGTAAATATTTCCCGTTGGATTCTTCCTGGAATAGTTACTGCAATTACGCAAAATATTGATCCTTATCGTGGCTATACTATGTTAATGGCGATGGGAATTTTCTCAATTTTAATTTTTATGAGCTTTATTTTCTATAACCTATGTAACAAGGTTTATCTCAAAAAAGAACAAGCTCAAGCTTAAGAAAAAAAGAGTATCACTAAAAAAGTGGTACTCTTTTTTTGTTATAATGGTAAGGTCAAATAGTATTTTTTTATAAAGTTAGTTATGAGTCTCAAACATATATTTGTTATCCATAGTCCTATTACCAGTTTAGTGGCTAAGTTAATTACTTTGCAATTAAAATTAGATGTGGAAGATGTAGTAGTTGTTTGTCGGCAAAATATTTTACAGCATGCAAAAAAATTCTTCCTGCTGCCAAAATAATTGTTGCAGATAATCTAATAAGTAACACTACTCGTGAACGTGGACATGATAGTTCAGTTTTAAAAAAGGTCTTAGCTTCGCGCTTACTAAGTCAGTTAATTCAGTCAGCATTTAACCGCAATGATACTAAAAGTGCATTCAAGCCTATAGATCGTCATAAGTTAGATAATTACAACGACGAGCATAAACCAGAAAATATTAAATATATTGCTTATGTTCCTCACCTAGCTGATTATCTTTGTAATCTAGTGGTAAGATTACCTAATTGCGTGCAAGTTAATTACTTTGAAGAAGGTACTTTAAACTATATTAATGTCGAGTATCAAAATACTGAGTTAACCGCAAGAATGGAAAAGGCGTTAGAAATTACGCCCGAATTAAAATACTCAAGTACAGGCATTAATTTCTATCGTCAGTTTACTTCTTTTCATTTAAAAGACTTTGCCAATGATCATCCTTATTTAAATGATAAAGACTCTCTGTTTTATGGTTTAACTAAGTTTAGTTATCCATATGAATCTAGAGCAGGAGATAAGTTAATTGTTTTAGATACAGATTTGCTTAAAGGAGAAATAGATGAGCATAAACTTGTAGAGAAGAAAAAACAAGCTTATCTCAAACATCCTGAACTCGGAGACCCACAAGCTCAAGTTTTAAATGTAATTGTTTTTGAGGGGATTGGGGATACATTAGATGGTAGCAAGTTCTATGATTATTGTACTGAGTTAGTGCAACAAGTAATTGCCCGTGGGATAAAATATGCCCAGTACAAGTTTCACCCTTTAAGTCCAGCTCAAGTTAGAGAAAAATTACGGGAAAAACTAGTTCAATTACCAATTATTTTAGATGAGTTAGATGATAGTGTTTCACTAGAACTGGAGTGTGTAAACATGCCACATGGTAGTTTAGTGCTACACGGAATTCAATCATCTTCTTTACTCTATGCTAAAGTTTTTGGACAAGATTCAATATGTTATAATCATATTTTAGCTCATGATCCTAAGACACAGCAGTATCGTGAAGCCTTTTCTTTTAAGATCGAAGAAATTCTTACTAAATTACAATAGCCATAAAAAAAAAGGACCTACTTAATGTAGATCCTTTTTTTGTTTTTTGTTGATTAGTCAACGATTAAAACACGTGCACAGTTAGTTGAACCTAAAGTCTCAGCATCACCTGAAGTTACAATAACTTTATCACCTTTGCTGAATAAACCTTTATCACGTAACATATTAATTGCAGCACGAATACCTTCGTTAGAACGAGTGTTACCATCAAAGAAGTAAGGGTAAACACCACGGTATAGCGCACAAGTACGTAATACAGTTTGGTTTTTAGATAAAGCGTAAATTGGTAATGAAGAGTTTACACGAGATGTTAGTAACGCAGTACGACCTGAAGAAGTCATAGTGATAATACCTTTAACACCTGGTAAGTGGTTACCTAAGTGCGCTGCTGAAATCGCAATAGATTCTTCAATTGAAGTAAATTCACTTTCAATTACGTTTGTAGTTGAAACTGAAGGTAGTTTTTCCGCACCTAGTGCAACTTCTACCATAGTTTTAACTGTTTCTGCTGGGAAGTCACCTGCAGCTGTTTCAGCTGATGTCATCACCGCATCTGTACCATCAATGATAGCATTTGCCACGTCCATTACTTCAGCACGAGTAGGGAATGGGTTTTTAATCATTGATTCCATCATTTGTGTTGCAGTGATAATTACTTTACCATGAGCACGGCAACGTTCGATTAATAATTTTTGTACTGCTGGTAATTCAGCATCACCAATTTCAACCGCTAAGTCACCACGAGCAACCATGATTACGTCAGAAGCTTTAATTACATCATCCATAGCTTCAATAGATTCTACAGCTTCAGCACGTTCTACTTTAGCAACGATTTTAGCGTATAAACCAGCTTCTTCAGCTAAACCACGAGCTAGATCTAAGTCAGCACCTGTACGTGGGAAAGATACTGCTAAGTATTCAACACCAATACGTGCAGCTAGTTTAATATCTTCACGGTCTTTAGCTGTTAATGCAGGAGCTGTTAAACCACCACCTTTTTTGTTGATACCTTTGTTGTTTGATAAAGGACCAGCAACGATAACAGTTGTTTGAACACGGATACCGTCAGTAGCGTCTACTACTAATTGAACGTAACCGTCGTTTAATAATAAAATGTCACCTGGTTGTACGTCTTTTGGTAATTCTTTATAGTCAATACCTACTGCTTCTTGAGTACCTTCACCGCGACCTAAAGTAGCATCTAGGATGAATTTATCACCAACGTTTAAGAAGATTTTTTTGTCATCTTTGAAAGTAGACACACGAATTTTAGGACCTTGTAAGTCACCTAAGATAGCAACTTCACGACCTAATTTTTTCGCAATAGAACGAACACGTTCAGCACGTTCAATATGTTCTTCTGGTGAACCATGGCTAAAGTTCATACGAACCACATTAGCACCAGCTGCGATGATTTTTTCTAAATTGTCACCTGCATCTGTTGATGGACCCATAGTACATACGATTTTTGTACGGCGTCTTCTAATCTCAGACATTATTATTCTCCAATTGAAATAGCTTGAAGTCTAAAAAAGTTTTTCCAATTCTAATTAAATTAATTAAAATTGTTTACTAAAACTAGCACATTAAGCGACTTCAAAGTAAAACTTAATGTAAGCGTCTAATTTTTATTTTTAGTATGTCGAATTCACAAAGGAAAAGCTAAACTTGTCAACTAATTTATCGTTTTTAAAGTAGTTAAATCCAAACTTTTCAGTGCATATTTTACCACAGTAAGAGAAGATTTATATAATTTTTTTTCGGATTTTCTTCCCGTATAACCTAGGTTTTACAATTTATTTTAATTTTGATAATTATGCAGATCTAAGGACAAGAACAAAAAAGAAAAATAAGAATTTTTTCTTTAAACTTGATTAGTGAGATAGGTTTTTTGTCCGCTAAATTTTTTCTCTTTGCCTCAGAATTTAATAAAATGTAAAAATTTGTTAAGTGATGCGATAATTTAGCCTATATTTAACACTTATTTAACAAAATTAAAACATATAGAGGAGCTAATTTAACAAAGATGAAAAAAGATTAATGGGCAAAATTTTTTGTGAGGCTAATTTAGGCTATAATATATAGCAATAAAATACATTTTTTAAGTGAGGAATTTATGATTGTAATTGTAATGCGTCATGGTGAAGCCCAAGGTTGTCATACTTTAGCTGGAGATAGATATCGCCAGTTATCACCTAATGGAATAAAACAAGCCCAAGAAGCTGCAAAAGCAATTATGGCAAATCCTGACTTAAAAGTAGTGCAAGTTCTGGCTTCAAATTATGATCGAGCTGCCCAAACTGGGGCTCAAGTAGCCGAACTCACGCAAGGAGAATTATCTTTAACACCAGACTTATCAATCTCTGGTGAAGATTTACATAGTCTTGCCCTTAAGTTAGGCGAACTCGAAGCCGTATTAAAAGAAAATGAAGCGGTGGTTCTAGTTTCGCATATTCCAATTGTTTATGACTTAGTGGAATTAGCTTTAGGTAAAACTTTTGCTTTTCCGTTTTACACGGCAAGTTATGTAGTGATAGATTATAGTAAGAAAAAAGTTATAGAAACAAGCAATGACGCAAAAGATAGATTTTAGTGGGCAATCTCTCGAGGGGATTGAGGATTCTCACGTTTATGTACCTGATACCCAAAGTGACTATCGTTCATATCACACGGGTAAATCAATTAAGACAATTAAAAACCCTAACCCATTAATTCAAACGCAAATAACTAATATAGTTAACCTTCCAGCCTTTTGTACTGCAACAGGAAATCCAGGTAAAGGATCTTACTTAAAAATTAGTTATCCTGCTCATAATAAAATGCTCGAAGTTTTTACTTTTGAAAAGTATATCAATAGTTTTATCGGGCATAAAATAGTGCGTGATGTAGAGTTTTTAGCTCAAGAAATTGCGGTAGAAGCTGCTATTGCTTTAGACTCACCTTTACATTTAGAAGCAGAGTTTGTTTTAGTTGGCTTTAAATACGGGCAAAGTGTTAAAGTAGAACTCGAAATCACTGAACAGGTGCTACAAGTTTATAAAGGGCAATATCGAGAAAAATATCTTGCCTTTTTAGACAAAGGGGAAGTAAAAGAAAGCGAAGACAAAACTACGTTCCTTGAACGTGTAGCTGCGCAAACGCAAGAGCCTGCCCAATGTCCGATAAAAGGAAAAGAACAAGCTCAAGCAGACTCCCAAAAGCCAGAGCCTGCTCAATGTCCTGTAAAAGGAAAAGAACAAGCTCAAGCAGCTTCCCAAAAGCCAGAGGAAAAGCAAAATCCTCAGGCACAAGGAGAATACTCTGACGAGCAAACTTGTCCATTTGTAACACGCGAACAAGCCCGTCCAGGTGCTACTTGCCCTGTTACAGGGAAAAAATATGAATAAAAAAAAGGGTCTTAACTTGCGTTAAGATCCTTTAATTTACTCAGTAATATTTTTGATACGAAGTTCTTTGGGTACTTGGAAGTAAACATCTTCTTCTAAACCTGTAAGATTGCTTACTTTATTAACCCCATTATCTTTGAGAAAATTAATTAACTCTTGCACTAAAATATCTGGTGCCGAAGCCCCTGCGGTTATACCGATTTTATTTACTCCAGCTAACCAATCTAATTGTACATCTTTTTTGTCATCAATTAGATAGCTTTTAGTGCCAAGACGATTGCCTAACTCTGCTAAGCGAGAAGAGTTAGAAGAGTTTTTTGAACCAACAACAAAGAGTATATCTACTTGTACGGCTAGATCGCGTACGGCATTTTGTCGGTTGGTAGTAGCGTAACAAATATCATTTTTTCTTGGTCCTTCGATATTTGGATACTTAGCTTTTAGAGCCTCAATAACTTCTTTAGTGTCATCTAAAGAAAGAGTAGTTTGCGTCATATAGGTTAGAGGTTGCCCATCAACAAAATCTAGTTTGGCAACATCATCTACTGACTCCACGAGTACCATTTTAGAGCTATCTGAGACATATTGTCCCATAGTCCCAATTACTTCCGGGTGTCCTTGGTGACCTATAAGAATTGCATTTACGCCTTTACGAGCCGCTCGGCTTACTTGCATATGTACTTTAGTTACTAAAGGGCAAGTTGCATCAAAAACTGTAAGTTTACGTTGTCTTGCTTCTTGGCGTACTTTTTGTGATACCCCGTGCGCCGAAAATATAACTATGCTATCGTCAGGAACTTCATCAAGCTCTTCAACAAAAATAGCTCCACGACTGCGTAAATCATCAACTACGTAGCGATTATGAACAACTTCATGACGCACGTAAATAGGTTGATCAAAATTTTCTAAGGCAAGGTTTACAATAGAAATAGCTCGATCAACACCGGCACAAAAACCTCTTGGATTTGCTAATATAATTTCCATTACAATTAGTTAATATAGATATATAATATTAAAAGTAGTATTTTTTCCTGTTCTATATTTTACAACATATTTGTTCAACTGTTAAAAGTAAATTATAGATCCTTCCGACCAAATAAGAATCGTTATTACTTTAAGGAGATTCAATGAAATTTTTCCATGTTCAGAATCTTAATCACGCTTTTGCTCAGCGACCAACTCTAAACGAATTTCTGCAACTATTAGTAGCTTTTCAAGCTAAAGTGCAACCCCAAAAGCAAACCTTATACTTTGCTGACTTTTTTGCCCAAGTAGAAAAAGAAATTCCTCAGCACAAATTATCAGCACAACTAAAATCTTTAATTGCTTTAGAGCAAGATGATTTAGAACAAGGAAATATAAATCACCTCGTTAACAAAGTAATATTTAATGAGTTCGAGAGTGCTCCTTTAAACTTAACGCGCAGTGAGTTTCATGAGCATACCTATGATATTCATTTAGTTTTTTCAGGCAAAGAGCAATATATTTATCAACTTGGTAGCCTAGAGGCAAATACCCAGCTAGAAAAAGATCCAGTTGAAGCGCATGATACTATCTTTGCTTATAATTTACCTTACTTAAAAACTACTTACTTAAATGCGCACGAAGGAATTATTATCTCTCCAGGGATAGCTCATTTTGCGGGCTTTGCAGTTTTAGCCCCTGAGGTAGTAAAAAAATGTGTGGTAAAAGTAGACGCACGTTACGCAAAATTATTAGAATTAGCGTAAAACTGAAAAAGAGGAGCCAAGGCTCCTCTTTTTTCGGTTTATGCTTCAAATTTGAAGTATTCGTTATTGTACAGTTTTAATACGCGTGTACATACAAAGTGAATAATGTATCCCACAGTAAATGGAATAACTAAGTATGCTAGGACAATATATAATAATTTAAATGAAGAGTCCATCAGCGCGTAAGCTTTTAATGGTCCGATTAAAGAAATGTAACCGAAACCAGCAGAAGCTGTATCTCCGATAATACCAAAGAAAGCAACAAAAATACCATTAATTGCTGCTAGAACAAACATTGGTAAGAAGAGATATGGACGCATAATTAACTTAGGTAACATCATTTTGATTGTACCGAAGAAAATTGCAACTGGAACACCAATACGGTTCGCTTTAAAGCTTGCAATAATTAAGAAAGTTGCAGCTGAAGCCACACCAATATTTGCAGCACCAGAAGAAAGTCCATTCACTTCAGTAATAAGTGCTAATGCAACAGATGATAATGGTGATGATACTGCAAAACAGAAAGTAATTGCAAGTAAAGGACACATGATGTATGGTTGTAATTCTGTAAAGTAACGAATTAACTCACCGAGGTATTTAGTAACAGCACCCACATAAGGTCCCATGATGTAACCTAGGTAGCCTACACCAACCCCAACAACAATAGGTTGTAATAAAAGAGTTAGAGACCCGAATTTATTTTTAATAAATAAAGTGAGTAAGGCTGCAATAGAAGTAGCAGCTAGAACATTAAGAATGTCCCCAATTCCTTTAACCACAAAGCCTGCAGCAATAGTTTTAGTAGTTTCTACTCCGTCAACTAAAACAGTTAAGGTTTGAGCAGGAACAAATTGAACGTTACCTGCAGCTATGTAAGCTACTAAACTTAAACAAGCTGATTGGAAAGGATTGAATTTAAAGTTAAGGCCAATTAAAAAGCCAATTAATGGCGCCGTTGCAAACTGAATTGCAGTTGCAACAAATTGCAAGCCTCGAGCAATTGCAGACTCTTCAGCAAATGCAGAAAGTAAACCGCCGATTACCGCATTTGAAATCAGGGCGGCCACAATACCTATGGCCATCCCGTTTAGTACATTCAGAGTGAATTGCTTCGCTGTTAATTTATTATTATTTTGCTCTGACATTTGATACCAAAGTGATTATTTAACAAAAGTATATGGAATCCCTTGCACTTTTTCTCTTCCGTGAATAAAACGTGTAATTAATTCACAGTAAGGAGCCCACTGACCCGCAGCTTTTAATTTACGAGCTACATATCCATTTAAGTAATCAACTTCGGTTGGACGTTGGTTGGCTACTAGATCTTGCCACATTGAAGGGTAGTGATCAACCCCTGCAAATGAAGGAGTTAAGAATGAGTATCCCCATTCAGTAAATTGATCTACATCGAAATGTACACCTTCTAACGCAGCTGCAGCGGCAAATTCAGTAATGATTTGGCGTACAATCTCTTTTGAATCGTCCATTTGTCCTTGTTGACGCATGTTCATATTTAAAAGAGCACATACGGTATTAGTCATTCCATTTAAGCAAGCCTTGCGCCATGTAGAAAAGGCAATGTCTTCTGAATAAGTTGCAGGCATTGTACTATCATTAAACGCTTTAATAACAGCTTTGCACGCTTGTTCTTCATTAGGATCGATATTTTTAATTTCAGTATTTGAGTGAGATGAAAGTAAAAATTCACCTGGTCCTAATAATTTTGCAGTACAAACGGTAACACCCATTAAAATGTGTTTATCATCAAAATGTTTACGTAAAGTTTCAAGGTGACCTAAACCATTTAATAAGCATAATACTTTAGTATTTTCTTTTACTAAATGTTTTACATCTGCAATCATATCTTCAAGTTGCATTGACTTAGTGAAAAATAACACTAAGTCAAAGTCACCTGAAACCTCTGAAGGGTGATACATTTTTAACGGAGAATCTTCTTTTTTATCCACATCCGTGATTTTTAGACCACGAGCTTTAACCGCAGCAAGATTCTCTTCCCATTTATCACAAAGAGTAACATCGTTACCACCTTTATGTAAAACATGTCCAAAGGTAGCACCCATAGCACCAGCACCGGCAACTAAAATCTTCATACTATTATACCTCAATTATTCTGCATCACAAACTTCAACTAACCAACCGTGTTTGTCTTCACCTTTACCTAGTTGGAGGTTTGTTAATTCTTCGTATAATGAACGAGTATATTCGCCTGTTTCACCACCATTGATTGAAACTTCTTCTAATTGACCTGTTTCATGGTTTTGACGAACAAGAGTACCTACTGGAGTAACTACTGCAGCTGTACCTGTACAGAACATTTCTTCTAATTCACCGTTTTGTGCTTGTTTAAATAGTTCATTTACATCTAAACGAGCTTCGTGTACTTTTTCACCACGGTCTCTTAATAATTGTAACATTGAGTCACGAGTAACACCAGGTAAGATTGAACCAGTTAATGCTGGAGTGTAGAATTCACCATTGATTTTGAAGAATACGTTCATAGCACCACCTTCTTCAACATAACGGTGTTCTTTAGCATCTAACCATAGACATTGTTGACAGCCAAATTCTTGTGCTTTTAATTGACCTTTTAATGAAGCTGCGTAGTTACCTGCTGTTTTAGCAAAACCGATACCACCTACAGCTGCACGAACATATTCGTCTTCAACATATAAACGCATAGGTTGTAAGCCACCAGTGAAGTAAGCACCAGATGGAGAAGCCATAACAAGGTATGTTACTTTCTTAGCTGGGTGTACACCTAAGCTTGCTTCTGAGTTGAACATTAAAGGACGTAAGTATAATGAAGTACCTGGAGTGGTTGGAACCCAGCTACGATCTACAGTAACGAATTCTTTTAATGCTTCTAGAGCAAATTCTTCGTCTAATTTAGGTAAACATACACGATCTGCTGAGTTGTTTAAACGTTCGAAGTTTTTCTGAGGACGGAAGAGGTAAACTTTACCACCATTGTTATAAGCTTTTAAACCTTCAAAGATTGCTTGACCATAGTGTAAAGCACCGCAAGATGGGTCTAATTGTAATGCATTATATGGCACAACGCGGGCATCATGCCAACCGTTTTCTTCATCCCAATCCATAAGGAAAAGGTGATCTGTGAATACTGTACCAAAACCTAATTTATCTTCTGGAACTTTTTCTTTAGGATTTTGAGTTAATTCAACACGAACTTTAGCATTTGTCATTTTAGTTACTCCGATAGAAATATAATTGGCGTTTTAATATAAAAGATTATAAAAATAATCTTAAAAGTAACACTTGTATAGTGTAAACAGTTTCTCCAATTCTTGCAAGATATTTTTAAGAATATTTTGCATTTGGAAAAAAATCAATCAAACAAACATAAGTAATAGTTCAAAAGCACTGAACTTTGATAAAATTATCAACCACTGTGGTGGAGACAACTTTATATGCTTAGAATAGCAATTATTAATGTCTAAGAGTTAGCTTACTAAAATGAAAAATAAGGTGAAATAACTTAGGGTTTGCCTACAATAAAATCTTTAAAGAAGAAAACAAAGGACCAAAACAATAATTTTAGTGCAGGAAACAAAGATATAAAGGGAAATGAAAAGAGGAAGGATAAGTGTGACGTTAAACTTTAGATGTTATTTATTAGTAACTTAATGCCTTCTTCAAGTCAATCTTAGAACTTAAATTTCTTTTAGTATGCGTAACTCTCGGTTGAGTTAGGTTAAAAGAAATTAAGCTAAAACTCAACTTGAAGTTACAAAATAATAATGACATTAATAATGTTGCTAATAATAATCATATTTAGTTTCTCGTTTATATATAATTTTGGGTGATAAGTGAAGAAAGATATTTTGATTTTTTATTATCTTTCTGAGTATGAATCCATTGTAACCAATAAAAAAAATAAAATCAATATATTTTTTTTCTTAATTTAAAATAAGTTTATAAAAGTTTGATTT
>NZ_NRJH01000044.1 GCF_003585925.1 Psittacicella melopsittaci | reverse complement strand
ATCTCTGGTGATAAAGGAGTGGATATTGGTTCAACTAACGGTACAACAACTGTTAACGCAACTAATGTAACTTCTAACAACGGCTCAGTGAACATTACTGGTAACCAAGGTGTTAACTTAGGTAACGGTACTAACGTAACAGCTAAAGATAATGTAACTATTGAATCTTCTAATGGTTCGGTTAATGTTACAGGCACAAATGTAACAACTGACGGAAACATTAATATCACTGCGAAAGTGAACATTACAATCACTAACTCTAACTTAAGTGGTAAAGAATTCAATACTAATGCTACTGAAGGTAGTTCAACAATTACCAACAACACCATTAGTGTTACTAACTTAACTGTAGACGCTAAAGATACTAATATCTTTACCGACAAT
The DNA here is from genome assembly GCF_003585925.1 of Psittacicella melopsittaci. Taxonomy (GTDB): domain Bacteria; phylum Pseudomonadota; class Gammaproteobacteria; order Enterobacterales; family Psittacicellaceae; genus Psittacicella; species Psittacicella melopsittaci. The sequence continues at coordinate 14,401 of NZ_NRJH01000044.1, read as the reverse complement.
AACCTTAATGTTACTGCCAATACTCGTCTAAGTGCTGATGAAGTGACATTTACGAATAACTCTGGTATTATCGATACGAACCCTGTAATCAACAACGTTACATGTGCAACAAAACCAACTCTTGATGTAAACCCTAACTTAACCATCACAAATGCGACAGTTACACCTACTGATAGAGATCCGCGCTATAACGATTGGTTAGAGGACGAAGAAAGAGATACCACAAGAGGTAAAGTAGTAGGTAAAGATCATCCTCTTGCAGCTGGTGAAACTATAACTGTAACCAGCAACGAAGCCTTTATCTCAACTTGTTACATCTTTATTGATGACATCTTAGATCGCTACCATGTAAGCGAAGAAGATGCTCGCAACTTAAGCGTACAAGAGATTATTGAGAAATACGGCATTAGCAGAGAAGATCGTGTCCTCTTTGAGCGCTCATGTGCATTAGTTCCTAACTACCTGAAATCGAGACTTCCTTATCAAAGTAAATCTTCATTACAAGAAAGTTCGGAACAACGTTAAAAGATTTAAGTTTTCTTAAGTCTTGCAAGTGCAGGCTAGCTTAGCTAGTCTGCATTTTTTTATGCTTAAAATTTGCCAGAAAGAAAAAACAGGGAAAATAAACAAATAAACTGAAAACTAGTGGATGTTTTACTGGGAGGAAGATGAAGTTAAAAAGATAGACGAATTTAAAGACAAAGAGAGAAATGAAAAACAAAGAGAGAAATGAAAAACAAAGAGAAAAACTAAAATGTAATGGAAGGAAAACAATAAGATCAATGAAGAAAAAACTAAAAAGCAATGAAGAAGAAACTAAAAAGCAATGGAAAAGATACAGTAAAAGCAATAAAGAAGAAACTAAAAAAATAAGAAGAGTAACAATAAAAGCAGTTGTTAAGTGATACTAAAAAGCTGGGCAAAGCAACTAAAAGCCCGCAATACTAAGCACCTAAAAATAGCAGGGCAAAGAATCTAAGCAAGGAAAGGATATCTCCTTTACCTCACCAAGAGCAAAGCTAGAGATCTCTGTAAAAATTAAGTAAATTTTTTGTAAAAATAGAATAATTTGCAGTTAAGTGGAGCTAAATTAGAGTAAAAGCACCACAAACAATGTGGGAATCAAATTGTTGCAAATAAAAAATGCCCGATTTTCTAGGGATTTATAAAAGTAGAGTAGAGGTTAAAAAGGTATCTAAATATAAAATTATTAAATTTCACTATTAAAATAGTGTATAATATCGAATTAGTCAACGCTGTAATTATTACAGCCAGGTTTTAATTTGGTATAACTCTTTTGAGTTTAATACTTTTTTTTGGTAACTACCTTTTTTATCTTTTTAACTTAAATCAGGCTTGAATATATTTTTGGCAAAAGTATTTGAGGCTGTATTTAAGGTTTATGTGGCAATTGGCGCAATATAGGCTGAGGAAGCAAACTTAAGTTTAGTTTCTCCGCTTATAAAGATTTGGTGTGATCTATATTTTAAGTTTGAATATGAATGCGTTCATATTTACCAAGCTTTGTTTAGAATTTGGTAATTCTAGGCAGTTATAGTTAAGTAAATACTGAAACGTTTCCTTGTGAGACTTTCGTCTACTATTTTAATTCATTTCCAAAACATCTATCACGCATCCTTTCCTTTGTTTTATATTCCCATTTTTTCACACAATAAGAATAAAATTGCGTAGTAATTTGTAACTTGTTTTTTATTATTTAGCTTACAGATTATTATGAATAAAATCTACAAACTGAAATTTAATCGTCAAACTCTTTCATTAGACGCGGTTTCAGAAATTGCTAATAACTGTGTAGCAGGTGCTTCTAATGAAGCAACTGAACAAAATACACAGTTTGGTTTTAATAAAGTAAGTAAACTTCTTGGTAGTTTATTACTTCCTGTTACTTTAGCTGGGGTAGGATCAGCTTATGCGAGTTCTTTATCTGGTGCTACAGTAATCAACGGTAAAGTTGATATTGTAACTAACGGCTTAGTAACTACTATTACTAACAGTAAAAATGCAATCATTAACTGGGATAAATTTAACATTAACAGTAACGAGTTAGTTAGATTTATTCAAGAAAGCTCAGATTCAGCTGTATTAAACCGTGTATTAGGCGGTAGCATTTCACAAATTCTTGGTACTTTAGAGTCTAACGGTAAAGTATTTATCGTTAACCCTGCTGGTATTGTTTTTGGAGCTAACTCTGTTGTAAACGTACAATCTTTAGTAGCTTCAACTTTAGATATTAGCAACGAAGACTTCGTTAATGGCAAATACGTATTCAACCAAGAAAAAGATCAAGCTATTGCGAGCGTAATTAACCAAGGTTTAATTAAAGTAAACGATGACGGTACTTTAGCGTTAGTGGGTGGTAAAGTAGTAAACACTGGCGTACTTGAAGCTAAAAACGGTACAGTATACCTATTAGCAGGGCAATCAATTACGATCCAAGATTTAGATAACCCATTAATTTCTTACAAAGTAACTGCAGACAACAAAGCAGTTAACCTTGGAGAAATTGTATCTAAACGTGCTTACTTATTAGCAAATAAAGTAGCAAATGGTTACACTTCAGCAAGTCAATTTGCAGATGTAATCTCAAGTGAAGATTCAGCTCGTAAAGCTTCTATTACTGCTAATGGCGAAGTATTCCTTTACGGTGCTTCTGAATCTGATGTTATACAACAAACAAACTTCAATGATGCACAATTAGCTGCGAACATTTCTTGCCAAACTGGTTTAGTAGTAGTTAATGGTACGATTAATGCATCTAATGCATCTGGTACAGGTGGTAATGTAACTGTACTTGGTGATATTGTAGGTTTAGAAAACTCAGCAGTAGTTAACGCTTCTGGTATCCAAGGTGGTCAAGTTTTCCTTGGTGGTGATGAAGAAGGTAAAGGTGAGAAAAAACTAGCTGCTAAAACCATTATGGGTACTGGTGCAGTAGTTAATGTATCAGGTACTAAAGGTGATGCTGGTCAAGCAATCGCTTGGGGTAACGTAGCTTACTACGATGGTACTTTCTACGCAACTTCAATAAATGGCAAAGGTGGATTTGTAGAGACATCTGCACACCAATTAAATTTATTAGATAACGTATACGTAGATACAAGATCACAAAATGGTGAAACGGGTAACTGGTTATTAGACCCAGATTCAATTTTTTTAATTAACGATACACCAAACTGGACGCAAATTAATACCTTTACAGGTGGTTCTTACTCAGCTAGCAATATTAGTTCTAGCTACAATGGTGGTGACTTCGTTGCTCAGTATGAAGAAGTTTCTGCTACTGGATTAGGCGATCCAACATTTATTTACGCATCGAAAATCAATACCTCTTTACAGTCATCGAATGTAACTTTAAAAGCTGGTAGAAACTTTGATATTTATTATGTAAATAACCAAATCAATACTACTAACGCTTCTAATAACCTGACTATTTATGCTAACCAAACCATAAATATTACCAATAGTACATTTAATATTGCAGGGGCATTAAATTTCTATGACCAATGGGTAAACCAAAAAGCCTTTAATATTACTAACTCAAACGTTACCGTTGGGGCTTTAGTATTTAGAAATATATCTCTACCAGAAGGTAGAAATACAGCAGCTCAAATTAATATTACAAATAGTAGTATTAATGCGACTACAGGGCAAATCTACTTAACTACTCGTAACCACCTTTATATTAATAACTCAAACCTAACTGCAAAAACTGACATTTATGCAGGAGCTACAAGTGGTGGTAGTAATACAATTATCTCTAACACAAGCTTTAATGCTGGACAAGCATTACACTTAAATGGGGTTAACTTACTAAATATTACCGACAGTAATGTAGCTGGTGGGGCAAATACAACTTTAGACAGTAATGTAGCAGTTAATTTAGTTAATACTAATGTTTCTGGTGCAAATGTAATTGTTCGTGCTCCTGAAATTAATGCAACTCAAGGTTCATTTAATGCTACAGGTACTGAGATTTCAATTGGTAATACAAGTACAAATAATGTAAGTTTAACAGGAACTAGCTTAACTACTACTGGTGGAAATGCTGATGTAAACGTTCACGGTAGTAAAAATGTTAACGTAACTAGCGTTGCAATTTCTTCAAGCCGTGACTTAAACTTATCTTCACCAAATGGTAATGTAACAGTAAACAACGGTTCTATTAACGTTGTTCGTTCACTTAACATTACTTCACCTAATGTTACTTTAGCTGATAATTTAACTGTTCAAGCAGCAAATGTTGGTGTTGAAGCTTCTAATAGCTTTAATGCATCAAACGTAGCTATAACAGCATCAGAAAATCTATCAGTAAACTCTACTGAAATTAATGCTTCGCACTTAAGCATTGAAGCTGGTAATGCTACATTAAATGCTACGAATGTTAACTTAACTAACAGTAAAGTTAACGGTACTAACTCTGTAAATGTTACAGCAACTAATAACTTAACCGCTGAAGGTACATCATTTGCTTCAACAAATGGTAATGCAACATTAAAAGCTGAAAATGTTTCTTTAGCTAATGGTTCAGTTACAGGTGCTAATGTAGCAGTTGAAGCAAGCAATACAGCTAATATTTCAAATGTAGCTCTTACTGCTTCTACAGGTGACGTAAATGTAACAGCTCCTAATGGGGTAACTCTAGGTAACGGTACTAAAGTACAAGCTGAGAATAACGTAAATGTTAACGCGTCAAGTGGTTCAGTAGAAGTTAGTGGTTCTAACATTACTGCAACTAGTGGTTCAGCTAATGTTACAGCTAAAGAAAATGTTACAGTTACTAACTCTAACATTTCTGGTAACACAGGTATTAAACTAGATGCTGATAATGGTACAGCTACAGTTAATGCAACTAACTTAACTTCTGCAAATGGTGGCGTTAATGTAACAGCTAACCAAGCTGTAACTTTAGGTAATGGTACTAAGATTGAAGCTAACTCAGACGTTAATGTTAACTCTGAAAACTCTTCAGTAAAAGTTGAAGGTGCAAATGTTTCTTCTAACACTACAGCTAACATCACAGCTAAACAAAACGTAACTTTAACTAACAGTAACGTATCTGGTAAAGCTGGTGTTGTAGTTAACGCAACTACAGGTACAGCTACACTTAACGGTACTAATGTATCTTCAGCAGAAGGTTCTGTAAATGTAACTGCTAACCAAGCAGTAACTTTAGGTAACGGTACAAACATCACTGCACAAGACAACGTAAACGTGAACTCATCAAATGGTTCAATTAGCGTTGACGGTGCTAACTTAACTTCTACAAGTGGCTCAGCTAACCTAACAGCTAAAGAGAACGTAACTGTAAATAACAGTAACGTATCTGGTAAAACTGGCGTTGAAGTTAATGCTACTAACGGTACAGCTACACTTAACGGTACTAACGTAAGTGCAGAAGCTGGTGCTGTAAATGTATCAGCTAAAGAAAACGTAACTTTAGGTAACGGTACAAACATCTCTGCACAAAACAACGTAAGCGTGAACTCTTCAAATGGTTCAATTAACGTTGACGGTGCTAACTTAACTTCTACAAGTGGCTCAGCTAACTTAACAGCTAAAGAGAACGTAACTGTAAATAACAGTAACGTATCTGGTAAAACAGGCGTTGAAGTTAATGCAACTAACGGTACAGCTGTGCTTAACGGTACTAACGTAAGTGCAGAAACAGGTGCTGTAAATGTATCAGCTAAAGAAAATGTAACTTTAGGTAACGGTACTAACATCTCTGCACAAGACAACGTAAGTGTGAACTCTTCAAATGGTTCAGTAAACGTTGATGGTGCTAACTTAACTTCTACAAGTGGTTCAGCTAACCTAACAGCTAAAGAGAACGTAACTGTAAATAACAGTAACGTATCAGGTAAAACTGGTGTTGAAGTTAATGCAACTAACGGTACAGCTGCTCTAAACGGTACTAACGTAAGTGCAGAAGCAGGTGCTGTAAATGTATCTGCTAAAGAAAATGTAACTTTAGGTAACGGTACTAACATCTCTGCACAAGAAAACGTAAACGTGAACTCTTCTAATGGGTCAATTAACGTTGACGGTGCTAACTTAACTTCTACAAGTGGCTCAGCTAACTTAACAGCTAAAGAGAACGTAACTGTAAATAACAGTAACGTATCAGGTAAAACTGGCGTTGAAGTTAACGCAACTACAGGTACAGCTACACTTAACGGTACAAATGTATCTTCAGCAGAAGGTGCAGTAAACGTAACAGCTAACCAAGCTGTAACTTTAGGTAACGGTACTAAGATTGAAGCTGACAAAAATGTAACTGTAAATTCAGCTAACGCTTCAGTAAGCGTTGAAGGTGCAAACGTAACTTCAGCTAATGGTGCAACTAGCATCACAGCTAAAGATAACGTAAATGTAACTAACAGTAACGTATCAGGTAAAACTGGCGTTGAAGTTAATGCAACTACAGGTACAGCTACACTTAACGGTACTAATGTAAGTTCAGAAGCTGGTGCAGTAAACGTAACAGCTAACCAAGCAGTAACTTTAGGTAACGGTACTAAGATCGAAGCTGACCAAAACGTAACAGTAACTTCAGCTAACGCTTCAGTAAGTGTTGAAGGTGCAAACGTAACTTCAGCTAATGGTGCAGCTAACATCACTGCTAAAGAAAACGTTAATGTAACTAACAGTAACTTATCAGGTAAAACTGGCGTTGAAGTTAATGCAACTACAGGTACAGCTACACTTAACGGTACTAATGTAAGTTCAGAAGCTGGTGCAGTAAACGTAACAGCTAACCAAGCAGTAACTTTAGGTAACGGTACTAAGATCGAAGCTGACCAAAACGTAACAGTAACTTCAGCTAACGCTTCTGTAAACGTTGAAGGTGCTAACGTAACTTCAGCTAATGGTGCAGCTAACATCACTGCTAAAGAAAACGTTAATGTAACTAACAGTAACTTATCAGGTAAATCTGGCGTTGAAGTTAACGCAACTAACGGTACAGCAACTCTAAACGGTACTAACGTAAGTTCAGAGTCAGGTGCTGTAAACGTAACAGCTAAAGAAAATGTAACTTTAGGTAACGGTACTAAAGTTGAAGCTGACCAAAACGTAACAGTAACTTCAGCGAACGCTTCTGTAAACGTTGAAGGTGCAAACGTAACTTCAGCTAATGGTGCAGCTAACATCACAGCTAAAGAAAACGTTAATGTAACTAACAGTAATGTTTCTGGTAAAGAAGGTGTTGATATCGTTGCAACTAACGGTACAGCAAATGTAACTGGTACAAATGTATCTTCAGCAGAAGGTTCAGTAAATGTAACAGCTAACCAAGCAGTAACTTTAGGTAACGGTACTAATATCTCTGCTCAAGAGAACGTAAGCGTAACTTCAGCTAACGCTTCAGTAAGCGTAGATGGTGCTAACATCTCTGCTAATGGTACAGCTAACGTAACAGCTAAAGAGAACGTAACTGTAGCTAACAGTAACGTATCAGGTAAATCTGGCGTTGAAGTTAACGCAACTAACGGTACAGCAACTCTAAACGGTACTAACGTAAGTTCAGAGTCAGGTGGTGTAAACGTAACAGCTAAAGAAAATGTAACTTTAGGTAACGGTACTAAAGTTGAAGCAGATCAAAACGTAACAGTAACTTCAGCTAATGCTTCTGTAAACGTTGAAGGTGCTAACGTAACTTCTACAAACGGTGCAGCTAACATCACTGCTAAAGAAAATGTTAATGTAACTAACAGTAACGTTTCTGGTAACGCTGGTGTTGATATCGTTGCAACTAATGGTTCTGCAAATGTAACTGGTACAAATGTATCTTCAGCAGAAGGTTCAGTAAATGTAACAGCTAACCAAGCAGTAACTTTAGGTAACGGTACTAATATCTCTGCTCAAGAGAACGTAAGCGTAACTTCAGCTAACGCTTCAGTAAGCGTTGATGGTGCTAACATCTCTGCTGCAAATGGTACTGCAAACGTAACAGCTAAAGAGAACGTAACTGTAGCTAACAGTAACGTATCAGGTAAAGAAGGTGTTAACGTAGACGCAACTAATGGTTCAGCTACAGTTGCAGACACTGACTTAACTTCTTCAAACGGTTCAGTTAATGTAACAGCTAACCAAGCGGTAACTTTAGCTAACGGTACTAGCATCTCAGCTCAAGAGAACGTAAGCGTAACTTCAGCTAACGCTTCTGTAAGTGTTGAAGGTGCTAACATCTCTGCTGCAAACGGTACTGCAAACGTAACAGCTAAAGAGAACGTAACTGTAACTAACAGTAACGTATCAGGTAAAGAAGGTGTTAACGTAGACGCAACTAATGGTTCAGCTACAGTTGCAGACACTGACTTAACTTCTACTAACGGTTCTGTTAATGTAACAGCTAACCAAGCGGTAACTTTAGCTAACGGTACTAGCATCTCAGCTCAAGAGAACGTAAGCGTAACTTCAGCTAACGCTTCTGTAAGTGTTGAAGGTGCTAACATCTCTGCAGCTAACGGTACTGCAAACGTAACAGCTAAAGAAAACGTAACTGTAACTAACAGTAACGTATCAGGTAAAGAAGGTGTTAACGTAGACGCAGCTAACGGCTCAGCTACAGTTGCAGACACTAACTTAACTTCTTCAAACGGTTCAGTTAATGTAACTGGTAACACAGCTGTAACTTTAGATAACGGTACTAACATTACTGCTGATAAAGATGTTAATGTTAACGCTACAAACGGTTCAGTAAGTGTTGAAGGTGCTAACTTAACTTCAGCAAATGGTTCAGTTAACGTAACAGCTAAAGAAAACGTAACTGTAACTAACAGTAACGTATCAGGTAAAGAAGGTGTTAACGTAGACGCAGCTAACGGCTCAGCTATAGTTGCAGACACTAACTTAACTTCTTCAAATGGTTCAGTTAATGTAACTGGTAACACAGCTGTAACTTTAGATAACGGTACTAACATTACTGCTGATAAAGATGTTAATGTTAACGCTACAAACGGTTCAGTAAGTGTTGAAGGTGCTAACTTAACTTCAGCGAATGGTTCAGTTAACGTAACAGCTAAAGAGAACGTAACTGTAACTAACAGTAACGTATCAGGTAAAGAAGGTGTTAACGTAGACGCAGCTAACGGTTCAGCTACAGTTGCGGATACTAACTTAACTTCTTCTAACGGTTCAGTTAACGTAACTGGTAACACAGCTGTAACTTTAGATAACGGTACTAACATTACTGCTGATAAAGATGTTAATGTTAACGCTACAAACGGTTCAGTAAGTGTTGAAGGTGCTAACTTAACTTCAGCTAATGGTTCAGTTAATGTAACAGCTAAAGAGAACGTAACTGTAACTAACAGTAACGTATCAGGTAAAGAAGGTGTTAACGTAGACGCAGCTAATGGTTCAGCTACAGTTGCAGACACTAACTTAACTTCTTCTAACGGTTCAGTTAACGTAACTGGTAACACAGCTGTAACTTTAGATAACGGTACTAACATTACTGCTGATAAAGATGTTAATGTTAACGCTACAAACGGTTCAGTAAGTGTTGAAGGTGCTAACTTAACTTCAGCGAACGGTTCAGCTAACGTAACAGCTAAAGAGAACGTAACTGTAACTAACAGTAATGTATCAGGTAAAGAAGGTGTTAACGTAGACGCAGCTAATGGTTCAGCTACAGTTGCAGACACTAACTTAACTTCTTCAAACGGTTCAGTAAACGTAACTGGTAACACAGCTGTAACTTTAGATAACGGTACTAACATTACTGCTGATAAAGATGTTAATGTTAACGCTACAAACGGTTCAGTAAGTGTTGAAGGTGCTAACTTAACTTCAGCGAACGGTTCAGCTAACGTAACAGCTAAAGAGAACGTAACTGTAACTAACAGTAACGTATCAGGTAAAGAAGGTGTTAACGTAGACGCAGCTAACGGTTCAGCTACAGTTGCAGACTCTGACTTAACTTCTTCAAACGGTTCAGTAAACGTTTCTGCTAAAGAAAACGTAACTTTAGGTAACGGTACAAACATCTCAGCTCAAGAGAACGTAAGCGTAACTTCAGCTAACGCTTCAGTGAATGTTGAAGGTGCTAACATCTCTGCTGCAAACGGTACTGCAAACGTAACAGCTAAAGAGAACGTAACTGTAACTAACAGTAACGTTTCAGGTAAAGAAGGTGTTAACGTAGAAGCAACTAACGGTTCTGCTACAGTTTCAGACACTGACTTAACTTCATCTAACGGTTCAGTAAATGTAACTGGTAACCAAGGTGTAACTCTAGCTAACGGTACTAACCTAACTGCAGCTGACGATGTAAACGTGAACGCTCCTAACGGTTCAGTAAACGTTTCAGGTACAAACTTAACTGCAACTAATGGTTCTGCAAATGTTTCAGCTAAAGACGATGTTAATATCGCTAACAGCAACATTTCAGGTAACCAAGGTGTTAATGTTGATGCTAATGGTACAGTAACTATTGGTGATTCTGATTTAGTTTCTCCAAATGGTTCAGTAAACGTATCAGGTAACCAAGGTGTTAACCTAAACAACGGTACTAACCTAACTGCAGAAGTTGATGTAAACGTGAATGCTCCTAATGGTTCAGTAAACGTTTCAGGTACTAACTTAACTGCAACTAATGGTTCTGCAAACGTTTCAGCTAAAGACGATGTTAATATCGCTAACAGCAACATTTCAGGTAACCAAGGTGTTAATGTTGATGCTAATGGTACAGTAACTATTGGTGATTCTGATTTAGTTTCTCCAAATGGTTCAGTAAACGTATCAGGTAACCAAGGTGTGAACCTAAACAACGGTACTAACCTAACTGCAGCTGTTGATGTAAACGTGAACGCTCCTAACGGTTCAGTGAACGTTTCAGGTACAAACTTAACTGCAACTAACGGTTCAGCAAACGTTTCAGCTAAAGACGATATCAATATCTCTAACAGCAACGTTTCAGGTAACCAAGGTGTTAACGTTGATGCTAACGGTACAGTAACTATTGGTGATTCTGATTTAGTTTCTCCAAATGGTTCAGTAAACGTAACTGGTAACCAAGGTGTTAACCTAAACAACGGTACTAACCTAACTGCAGCTGTTGATGTTAACGTGAACGCTCCTAACGGTTCAGTAAACGTTTCAGGTACTAACTTAACTGCAACTAATGGTTCTGCAAATGTTTCAGCTAAAGACGATATCAATATCTCTAACAGCAACGTTTCAGGTAACCAAGGTGTTAACGTTGATGCTAACGGTACAGTAACTATTGGTGATTCTGATTTAGTTTCTCCAAATGGTTCAGTAAACGTAACAGGTAACCAAGGTGTTAACTTAAACAACGGTACTAACCTAACTGCAGCAGTTGATGTAAACGTGAACGCTCCTAACGGTTCAGTAAACGTTTCAGGTACTAACTTAACTGCAACTAATGGTTCTGCAAATGTTTCAGCTAAAGATGATATCAATATCTCTAACAGCAACGTTTCAGGTAACCAAGGTGTTAACGTTGATGCTAATGGTACAGTAACTATTGGTGATTCTGATTTAGTTTCTCCAAATGGTTCAGTAAACGTATCAGGTAACCAAGGTGTGAACCTAAACAACGGTACTAACCTAACTGCAGAAGTTGATGTAAACGTGAACGCTCCTAACGGTTCAGTAAACGTTTCAGGTACAAACTTAACTGCAACTAACGGTTCAGCAAACGTTTCAGCTAAAGACGATATCAATATCTCTAACAGCAACGTTTCAGGTAACCAAGGTGTTAACGTTGATGCTAACGGTACAGTAACTATTGGTGATTCTGATTTAGTTTCTCCAAACGGTTCAGTAAACGTATCAGGTAACCAAGGTGTGAACCTAAATGACGGTACTAACCTAACTGCAGCTGTTGATGTTAACGTGAACTCTCCTAACGGTTCAGTAAATGCTTCAGGTGTTAACGTTACAACTAACGGTGCAATCAATATCACTGCTAAAGAGAATGTTAACTTAAACAACTCTAACTTCAGTGGTACTGACTTCAACTCTAAAGCTGAAGATGGTAATTCAACAATTACTAATAGTACGTTCAACGTTACTAACCTAACAGTTGATGCTGGTGGTAGCAATACCTTCAGCGATAACAACTTAAACATCTCTAACAACACTGTGTTAAACGGTGCTCCAGTAACCTTCACAAATAACACAGGGGTTATTGATAGCAACCCAGTAATTAACAACGGTAATGCTCGTACGGATGTTACAGAAAGAACTAATACTAATCTAACGATTAGTAACCCATCAACTGATGTGGATGTAGTTGCTGCTCCAGACTACGACAACTGGTTAATTACGACACAACCAGATGAAGATGTAACGGTTCGTCAAGATGTATTAGAAGAGGTTGTTGCAGAAGAACAAAGCTTACCAGCTGGTGAAGCAATCAGTGTAACTGAGTACACATTTGGTCAATCTTCATGTTATGTAACGATTGATAATGTGTTAGATTCTTATGCAATTACCGAAGAAGATGCTCGTAATCTAACCGTACAAGAGATCATTGATAAATATGGAGTTAGTGCGTCAGATGCTGAACAATTTGATCAAGCATGTCAACTAGTTCCAGGATATCTTGAATCTCACGTTTCTCGTGGTAGAAACTAATTAAGTAGAGATCATTCTTCTTAATTAAGTAATTTAAAGTGCAGACTAGCCTCGCTAGTCTGCATTTTTTTTGTGAAAAAAAATATGAGATGGGCTAAATAAGTAAGAGACTGAGAAAAAGAACTAAGGAAGTAAACTAAAAATGGTAGGTACTGAGATAAAAAAGGATAAGCCATTTAATAAAAAAGGTAGGCACTTGGCTAAAGCAGATAAGTCATTTAATTAAAAAAGGTAAGCACTTGGCTAAAGCAGATAAGTCATTTAATTAAAAAAGTAAGCCACTAGGCTAAAGCAGATAAACTATTTAACAAAAAAAGGAAAGTCTCTTAGCTAAAAAAGGTAAGTCTCTTAGCTAAAAGAGGTAAGTTATTAAGTTAAAAGTTAATGGACTTAGCTTAAAAAAATTAATCGACTTAGTTAGAAAAACTTATCTACCTAAGTAAAGAAGTTAGTTATTTAGGTAAAGGCTTTAGCTATTTAACTAAAAACTTAATTAACTTAACTAAAAAAAGCAAGTTATTGAGTTTAAAAATTAAATTCTTTAACTAAAAAAAATTAATATATTTCATAAAAATTAAGAGTTTTAGCTAAAAAACCAAGCTATTTAGCTAAAAAAATAAGGTTATTAAAATATTTTGTTAAAAAAATAACGGCGATTTTATAAGGAAAAATAATAGATTTTTTAACGATACTGTGGGGGTTGGCGAGAGGTAAAGAGAAAAAATCCCTAAAGTAGGGATAACTAAAAAGCTTTTAAATTGCCTTATAGGTCTTATATTTCATATAAATATAAGATATAATGAAATATATAGGATTAAAACTATCAGAGCTATGCTTGTAGCACAAGGTTTTAATTGATCCAAACTCTATGAGTTTATACTTTTGGCAACTACCTTTTTTTATCTAAAAAGTTTAAGAGATAAATAACGATATTTAGGCAAGAAGTTATTGTTTTCTCTTAGGAACTTGATGTGGCAATTGGCGCAATATAGGCGATGTTATGAACTTTATAGTCTCTGAGCCTTACGGTGTGATTCTATATTTAAGTTTATTCATGATGCGAAACTTAACCAAGGGGAAAGAAAGCTCCTTTTTCATATAGTTACGTAAACAATCGTTTCTTTGCAGAAACTCTTCTGCTATTTTAATTCATTCAATACTCTCAATCACGCATCCTTTCTTTAGTTTTATATTCCCTTTTTTCACTTGGATTAAAAATGCGTAGTAATTTGTAACTTGTTTTATTAGTATTTAGCTTACAGATTATTATGAATAAAATCTTCAAACTGAAATTCAATCGCAAGACTCGTTCTCTAGATGCGGTTTCAGAAATCGTAAACAACTGTGTTTCTGGGTCGAGCAATGACAAGGTAGTCGCTCCTAGTGAAGGTAAACAGTTTGGTTTTAGTAAGGTGAGTAAACTCCTTGGTAGTTTACTTCTAGCCCTTCCTCTCACTGGTATTGGAACAGCTTCTGCAAGTTCTTTATCTGGAGCTACGGTAATCAACGGTAAAGTTGACGTAGTTACTAATGGATTAGTAACTACCATTACAAATAGTAATGGCGCTATTATTGAGTGGGAAAAATTTAACATCAATACTAATGAGCTAGTTAAATTTATCCAAGAAAGCTCTAATTCTGCAGTACTTAACCGAGTGCTGGGCGGTAGCGTGTCTCAAATTCTTGGTACTTTGGAATCAAACGGTAAAGTATTTATCGTTAACCCAGCAGGGATTGTTTTTGGAGCAAACTCAGTTGTAAACGTACAGTC
>NZ_NRJH01000043.1 GCF_003585925.1 Psittacicella melopsittaci | reverse complement strand
TTACAAAAATTAGTGAGCAATATAAATCTGAGCTCAATTAATACTCTCCGATTATCTAATAAAATTCAATAATAAAAAAAATAACTCAAGGCAGTTAAAGACAAAAAATAACTTGAGGGAATTAGTAATACCGCTCAATTTAAGGCAATTAATAGTAAAAACTCTTCGCTAAGCAATTTTAAACAAAAAATAACTCAATTTAGGAAAAAGCAAAAAATAACGCAAGACAGTTATAAACAAAAAAATTTAATATAACTAGAGGTAATTAAATTAAGGATACCTAAAATTTGCAGATAATTCTCTCTTAAATAAGAATTTTTTCCTCTATACCCCGAAAAAATATAAGGTTTTTCTTTATCACGGTTTGGTTTTTGGTATAATGCACATTTGTGTTTATATTTGCGAGAAAATGATCATAAGATATAAATTTCTTTCTCTTTTTTTATCCTTAAACTACCAAACTTAGTAGAAAAAATAGAATTTAGTTTCCTTTTCTCTTGATTCTTAAAAAAGACATATCTATATAAAAAATGAGTAATCTTTGTTGAGTAAGTAACAAAATAAAATATCATTTTTGATTAAATTTAAGCAATTAAGAGCATTTTTAATGGTAAAATATATATAATAGGATCATTTACTAAATTCATAATTTGGATTATTGCTTATGCTACCAAGAAAATACTTGAACGTTCTTTATCAATTTATGTGCGTCGCGGACTATGGTAGTTTCACCAAAGCAGCCAACCAGCTTGGAGTTACGCAAGCGAGTATTAGTAAACAAATTCGTGAGCTTGAGAAATTCTTAGGTTATGATGTACTTAATCGTACTACCCGTAAAGTATTCCTAACCCAACGCGGTAAAATGCTCTATGAGGGCGTTAAAGCTTCTTATACAATTCTAGAAGAAGGTTTATCTGCTCTGAATGATATGGGGAGAGAACCTAAAGGGACTGTACGCATTAACGCTTCGCGTCATATGATAGACTATGTTCTTACCCCTAAATTAGCTAAGTTAGCAAAACTGTATCCTCTAGTTAATGTCGAGTTTTTTGAAGCCAATGGCTTTGTCGACTTGCTAACTGATGGCTTTGATGCGGGTGTAAGATTAGAAAGTCAAATTCCTAATAACTTTATCTCACTGCCTATAAATAATGGCCTGAAAATGGTTGTAGTCGGTTCTCCAGCTTTATTTGCTCGTGATGGTTTTCCAAAATCACCAGATGATCTAGAAGCATATCCATGCCTAGCTTATCGTTTCCAGACAAATAAACTATGGGATTGGGAGTTTATTGATCCGCAAGACAATCGTCGCCGTATTACCCATGCGCCAAAAAACTCTTGGACTTATGGTGACCCTATAAGTTTAGTGAATGCAGCTCGTTTAGGCGTAGGGCTTGCATATGTACCTTTAGATCTAGTTGAAGAAGATTTACATGAAGGACGCTTAGTGCAAGTTCTTCCTGAATATGGTATTACCCTACCAAAAACTTGTATTTACTACTCTGATCGTCGGGTATCCCAAGCTTTACGTGTTATCTTAGACGCACTGAAATTAAAAGAATAAAAGAATAAAAGAATTAAACGACTAACCGAGGCCCACGCCTCGGTTTCTCGCGTTTAAGGACAAAAAAACTCCTTAAGCAAAGCTCAAGGAGTCGGACAATGAATAGAATTAAGACATTTATTTAAAAAAGATAATATACCCTAGAGAAGATATCCCTAACAAAGCCACATATAGATAATATCTCTATACAAGTGTTTTTTTCTTATCTTGAGTTAGGCTGGCAAGTAAGGTTACTTAACTGAGATAAATCAAGAGCATATATGTCTGGGAAAGAGACTAGAGGTTATAACTTCATAAGAAAAATCTTAGGTATAAAACGATTCTTTTTGCATTAAAAGATAGAAAAAATTTCTCAGGATAGATTAATAAAGATATAGGATATTTTTAGTTAAACCTCAAATCTTTGGTATGTTTTTATTATATTGCAGCAAAGATTATTAATAAATAGTCTTTGATTAAATAGTTTTGTGAAAAATAATCAAGAATCTTTGGGATTTAAAAAAATTAAAAACAAGAGTAAAGAAATAGGTACAGTTCTTTAACACAAAAATTTAAATAATTAACCTAATTAACCAATTCACCAATTAACAAAAAATAAAGTGCAAGCTGGCTTGCACTTTATTATTGTTGCTATATTTTTTTTACTTAATTTGATTAGTGGAACTAAATTAAGTAATTAACCTTAACCCTTATTTTTTATTTTTAACCCTTATTTTAATTTTCTTTAATTTTTTACTTAACCTTATCTTTTTTCAGTTGGCGGTGGCGGTCCTTTTAAGCCAGCCATAAGGTTAGACCTATCGCCGAGCCATGGCGTATTATGCAACTCCGAGGCAGCATGGACACGAGCCTTATCCTTAGCCCCTAAAGAAGAGTTAATTTGATGGATAGCTCTTTGGCGTTGGTTACGTTTTACTTGTCCTGTAACATCACTAAAGATATTTCCTGTTAACTCCGTGGTATAAGGTATTAAGTTTATCGCACGAATAGTTAGAGCTCGCACAGGATGATTCCACGTAAAAATTTGCTTAAACAGTTCCATTCCTTTGCTTTGTAAGTCTTTGGCTACTAGCGAAGGTAAGTCCAGTTTAGTTTGTCCGCCATAATCTTTAAATTTAGTATCTCTAACCGAAATAGCTATGCCTGTAGCTAAAAGGTTATGACGGTGCAGTTCTTGCGATACTTTAGTTGCCAGTTCAAGGAGAATGCTACTAACTTGGCTCGTTTGATAAACATCTTGAGCAAGAGTAGATCCTCGACCAATACTTTTATGAGCATCATGAGTTTGCCCTGTTTTTACGGCAACGGCATCTAGAGCATTAGCACATAACCAGAGGTTAAGGCCATGGGCTCCTAGATGTTTTTCTAAGTAATCACGCGGAGTTTGGGCAAGCTGTCCAATAGTTTCAATATTCATAAAATCTAGCTTAGCTAAAGTAGCCGAGCCTACCCCAAGCATATCTTGTACTGGACACGGCCAGACAATTTCTTGGTAGTTAGTTGGGCTAATATAGGTTACGGCATCTGGTTTTTTAAGATCCGAACCTAGTTTAGCAAAGGTTTTATTAAAAGAAACTCCTACCGAAATAGTAATGCCTAGTTGACGTTTAATATGCTCGCGTACTTTATGGGCAAGAGCTTGAGGCGATTCATATTGTCCTACCACATCTGTAACATCCATCCACACTTCATCAATACTATAGTTTTCTACCTTGCTGGTATAGCTTAAATAAATTTGCGTTGCGAGTTCCGAGTAGCGATTATAGGTTTCAAATTCGGGTGGCATTACTATAGCCCCAGGACATTTTTTTAAAGCTAATACCGTTGGTTCTCCTGTTTTTACCCCACAAGCCTTGGCTTGATACGAAGCTGCTAAAACAACGCCTTTACGTTGTTCTTGATCTCCACCAATAATTACCGCCTTGCCTTTAAGGTGCGGATGTTCTTGCATGGTTATAGAAGCAAAACAATTGTTCATATCACAATGTAAGATTACCCTCTCAAAAGTAGGAGACAGTTGTTCAAGATCAAGAGATGCTAGAGTATCAACTTGCATATTCTCGAGATAGAGCGAACGTTGTTGTTGTAAGGCTTGCCTTACTCGAGGCAGTACCTTGTCCATTTGCATTTGCTCTAAGAACTCTGGCATCGACATATAGGCCAGAGCATCAAGTTGCTCACGAGTATATACACCCAGAGGAATCATCTGGTAGCTGTAGTAGCGACTTGCCTTGTGTAAATAGGCGTCTTCTTTACTATAGCGTTGGTTAAGTAAAGCTATAACTTCTGCTGAGTAGTTATGAGCTTCTTTTTGCCAAGTATAGTAGTAGGCAAGATACTGCTCAGGGCTAAGAAAAAACTCTTGCTCTTGTGGATAGTTACGAAAGAGAAAGTCATTTTCTTGTTGATAGGCTTGAGCAAATCTTTGTCCAGGGGCTACTTCATGCTTGTGTTCTTCAAAGAGGTTGTACACTAAACTACGTCGCAGAGGATTAGTAATGCTCGCGGGAAGCTCAGGCAGATAGAAGTCAGGTTCACCCCCTTGCCAAACTCTGCCTGTAAGAGGATTAAAAGTTTTATAGCCGTAAATCGGATAGCTAAGTTTTTTACTACCAGCTGCTAACCAAGTATTGTGGTAGAGGTTAGGAAAGTAATTTAAACTGCCATAGCCAGGTTGACGCCAACCTCTTTGCAGTAAACTCGGAAAAGTATAAATTTGTTCATACTGAGAGTAGTGAGCAAAATACTGTCCGCGTTGTTGCATGAGTTGCTGAGCAAAAGCAAGATCTTGCTCTTGCTCTAAAGCGATAAGCTGAGGAGCAACTTCGGGAGCTAAAGTAAAACTTAGCTCAGGCATTTGCGTATGCAAGCTATAACCTTGTCCATTGACATACCAAGCTTTAGTGAGTTGTTCACCCTCGCCTAATGCCCCATAATTACAAAAATTAGCTTGGTGCAGTAAATAACTTGGGGTATGACTTATTCCTTGCCCTACGAGGGCATAGATCATATTTTGTCGGGCAAAAGGATGCTCGAGACTTTGTAAATGAACGCATTTACTATTGCCAAAAAGTTTAGTGGTGGCAAGTAAAGAGCCTAAAGCTATATTCTCAGGAGCATAGCCCACAAAAGCTTGATAAAACTTTTCTTGACTCGAAAGAGGATAGTCTTTGCTGAGTTTAGCGAGGCGTTGTCGATGTTTTCTTTTTAATTGCCCATAGCGACTATAACCAGGATGACTTGCCTTGTGGTTATAGGCAAGATAGAGCTTTAACTGTGCCTGATCAAGCAAAGAAGAATTAAGTTCAGGGCTCGAATAGATACTTGGGCGTTTGAGTAAACGACGTAAACTATAGTAATAGTTTAAGCCCAGATCCCGTTCTGGCTTTAAGTAAGCTTGCTCATAACTATGTTGCGCTTGTTGCAGGCGAAGAGATAAGTGCTCTTTAAACTCTTGGCAAAATAAATGCTCTAAAAAGTTGTCCTCGAGAGTTAGAGGCAAAGATTGCTCAGGTGAGGCAGAGGTAGCTTTTAATTGCTGAGCAAGCAATTTACGAATATTGCTATATTCATCAGCTTTGCCTTTTTCTACCTCGAGTTCAACTTGCTGAACAAACTCTTGCTGAGCTTGGCTATAAGCATGAGCTACTTGATCCTCTCCGAGAGTTTGCGTTAATTCCTTTTCTCGATAGACCCGCAGACTATTTGCTTCTTGGCTTTCTTGTGGAGCAACAAAGCAATGTTTGCTCTCGAGCCCTTGCCCCAGTAAATGTGCCAAGTGTAAATAGTTAGCATAACCTGTGGTTTGGAGTTGGCTAAGACTGAGCTTTTGCAGAGCCGAGCTTTTTAAGCCCCCATGTTCTTGCTGGAGTTGAGCTAAGTATTTTTCTTTAATACGCTTTGCCCAATACACCTTGCTATAAGCGCGAAGATCTAAAGTAGCTCCTGGCACTTGATAGAGATTAGTTTCAAGCAAGTACTTTTCTTGTAAGGCACTATTACTTTGTGCCTCAACACTAGTTAAGGAGAGCGGTTGCTCTAACCAAGCATTTAAGTAGTTATCTTGATAAGTTTTATAGTGATAAACTTGGGAAGCCCAGTTGCGTTGGGCAAGAGCTTGTAGCACTCGCTCACTCGAACTTAAATACCAGTGTTCAGTTTTTGTGGCTTTGTTAGTGTAGTAAAACCCTAAACGCTCGAGTAAAGGAGCAATACTTTGGTAATAGTAGTAGCTGTTGTTACTACCTTTGCCTAAGTGCTGGAGTAAACCTAAAGGATTAGCAGGTTCGGGAGCAAAGCTTAGTTGCGGAGCAACTATAGTTTGGCGAACCGCATAATAGGTTTGCTGTAACTTTTTAATTACCTTTTGGTAAGCTTGATAATAGTCTCCGTCTGCCTCATGAATACTGAGTTGATGCATGAGTTCTTTTTGTTGTTTGAGCCAGAGTTCACCGTCTGATTCTTGCATAACAGGAGGACGATAAATCGAGCTAGCATCTACGGCAGGAGCATCTTCGGCAGTTAGAGGGGCGAAAAATGTTGTTTTTGTGCTCGCTTCTCTTTGCGCTTGTTGGCTTATACCTGCTACTTTTTCTTCATAGAGTTCTCTTTGCTCAGCTCGTAATAAAGGCGGAACAAATTCTTGCCCTTGGCTATAAGCAGTTTGAGGTTTTTGTTGTTCGAGCTCAAGTTGGAGTTGTTGGCGGTTTTCTGGCGTAAGAATTAAACGCGAAAAATACTCGGGATCATCAAATTGCACAAAAGGATCAAACACTGGAGCTATATGCCCATCAAGTTGAGGCACACTCGGAGAAACGAGTTCACTTGCGAGCAGATGCCATTTTTGTTCAATAGAGCGTTGCGGATCACAAACTAACTCCATTAAGGGATGTAAAATAGGTAACTCAAAAAGATCTTCGATTTTTGGCGTTTGTAATTGTTGTTGTACATGAGCTAAAGCTTGTTTAAGTTGCCCCTTACCTTGTTGGCATAGTTGCACTTGGTAGAGAAGATTTGCCTCTTGCTCTTTGTTAGCTAGGCTTGGTTTTTTCAGAGCCAGTTCTTGAGCTCCTAAAAGTTGCCAATTAAAGCGTGTGCTTAAATTGAGGCAACGTTGATATTGTTGCTCTAAAGCATGTTCTTTGTATTGCAGTAATTGTAAAAGATCGAGTAGTCTTTGCCATACTACCTCTACCTTTCCTTGTGTCCCACTAGAAGTTAAAATTGGCGTAAAAGCACGTAACCAAGTCATTTGTCTTACCACAAAAGAAACTTGTTGCTTAAAGTAGCTTTCGAGTTCGCCTTCTTTAATTTTGATTAACTCGAGAGGAAACTTAATTTCAGGTAAATGATAAGCAAGGTAACCTTTGATTTTAGGGTAGCTGAGTTGTAAAGCCTCAAGTTCGAGTTCGAGCTCGGCAATTTTTTTGTCAATAAACTGTTGGTGTTGATGTACTTGGCCAAATAGCTCGGGCGTTTTAGGAGCTTGGGCTAAGCTTTCAAGACCTTGAGTCAAGATCTTTTGTCGAGCTTGGGCTAGTTTGTGTAATTGGTTTTTTACTTGCTTGAGTAAGCTTTGCCCTTGGCTTTTACTTAATTGTTCAGAGGGGCAAGCGAGAACTTGTAAGAGATCTTTGCGTTTGAGTTTATTAATGCGAGCTAAGCTTTGTTGATAAAGCTCAGAGTGATTGTCATCGCCATAAGGAAGTTGGGGAGGAAAAATTTTTTCCTTGAGAGCTAGAGCTACTTGATAGCTCAGAGACTCTAAGTCTTGTTGCAGTGGGATAGTCATAATTTTGCCTCATAGTGTTCTCAGTGCCCCGCAAGCTAGCCTAAAGCTTGGTTAAATAAAAGAAGGGGCTAATTTTTAGGTGATACTATTTTTTTCTTAATTTATATCTTTATTATAGTATAAAAAATGCTAATAATTTTAGGTACTACTTATATAAGCGTAAATAAATAAAGTTATACCTGTGATTATTAAATCTTATAATTTTATTTAGGTACTAGTATATTTAGGATAAAAAATAGAAAAAAATAAGAGAAATAAAGAAAAAAATTAGCAAAATTAGCAAAAAAATAGAGAAAAACAAAGAAAAAATAGAGAGGAAATAGAGAAAAAATAATAAAAATGAGAGAAAAATAGAAAAATAAAGAGAAAAGTATCAAAAAATAGCAATTAAAGCAAAAGAAATCAGTAAAAATACCTTAAAAGAAGCAGTCAAAGCAAAAAGTACAACCTAAAATTGCAAAAAAACTCCTAAAAAACAAATTAATTCTCTAAAAAAGCAAAAAATATTCTCCCCCACCTCAAATAAATCCAAAAAAAGAACTTAAAAATCCAAAAAAATCGCAAAACTTCAAAATTTAATCAAACACTTCAAATCTCAATCAAGCACTTCAAAATGTAATCAAACACTTCAAATCCCAATTAACACCAAACTTTATTACCCCCTCAACTCGTAATTAACCACCCTTCCTAGTAAAACCAACTGCTATATTCTCTCTCGTCAAAATCTCAGGCAAAAAAAAAGAGCCAGTCCAACTGGACTAGCTCGAGAAATATAAAAAATTTGTCTTACTCGCTTTCACGCACGACTATGGTACTTAAATCTGGACGATAAGTACGGTTAAAGCGTTTTAAGAGTTCGGTAAACGGTTGATAACAACGTGCCATAGCGACCATAGGGACAGTTTTTCCGTTACTATCTTGCATAGGCGGGAACTCACGCTTTTCAACGTGATCACAAGTAAAATAACTAAAGTTATTAATTGGAACATAAGGTAAATCAAGATCATGAGCGGTAAAACTAATGTAGTTAGTTATATTGCCATTACTGTCTTTTACCATACGTCCGTTAGGGTTCACGGTAATTGATCTAAAACTAAATACAGCTAAAGTATTTAAAGCTGCACGATATTGAGTTTTTAACTCCCCTAAAGAAACTGAGTTACTTGGGGTAAAAGGATAGTTCTCAATATAGGTTTCGAGATCGAGAAATTTTCTAATAGTGTTAATATCTGCGAGAAGGTAAGTTAAATCAAGAGGTTCTTTATGTAAAGCTTTTTGTACTTCTTTATTTAAAGGAAGAAAGAATACAGCTAAATCACCTTCTACGACAGTGTAAAAATCAGGAGATTGAAAGTTTAATCCTGCTCTAACTTGAGGATTAAAATCATTAGGATAATCTTTTTTGTATTGGTTTACAAGACTTTGTACTTTATCAAAATCGTGTTCCATATACATGAGTTTGAAATCGTTGCTTCCTTGAACTAGACTTTTTACGTTTTTATTAAGCAAGATTAAATGGGGACTTACCTGTTGCACAAAGCTAAGCATATGTGCACTTGAATAAACAGCCAAATTTGTCGTATAAGTATTATCCTCTTGATTGTATACCACCGGTTGGTTGGTCATGAGAGTTACTAGAGGAAAGTCTAAACTCGTAAAAAGTTCTCTGCTCGAGGCAAGAAACGCCTTCTGTTCTACAGTAAGATCATCGGGATCTTGCTTAGCAAGTGTATCTTGGTATGTATAGAGAGTATTTAACTCTCTGAGAAAATATACATAAATCTGTAAACGTTCTAAATCTTTTAACTGTTCAACATTGGTTGTACTAAGTGGTAAATTCAATACCTCAAGTTCGCCTGTATAAGTAACATGATTAATTACTTGTACTTGAGGGCGAGGCTGAAAAATCTTTGTGTAAGTCGTGAGGTAGTACCAAGCAAATCCTAAACTACAACCAAGCGTAAAAATTAGAAAGTAAATCAAAATAAAAGATACTTTTTTGGATTTTTTTCTTTCAGGTTTAGATGTGAAAGTCATTCTAATATATCTGTGGTTAATTCAATAAATCCATAGCCTGCCAAAAGCTACGGATAAAAAATAAAAATATCTTATTATTTAAGACAAATTTTTTCAGCAAAGGTTGCAAAAAAATGTAATTAAATTTTTAATGCCTTATTATACTAAATATTTTTGCAACAAGGAAAGATTTATTTTGATAAACCTTGAGTTATATAACTTTGATAAACTATGCGTTATTAGAAAATAAATAGCAAATAAAGCAATCTTGCTACTTGAGTAGACTATATTTTTTGTTGAAACAAGGTTATGCTTAGCACTAAATTTAAGTTAGAACTTAGAGTAAAAAAATTGTGAATTCTGCTCTTAAAAAAGTGCATTGAGCATAGAGAATTAAGCTTACTTTTAATAAGGTTAAGGTAACATTAATTTTAAAAGGTTAAGGTAACATTAAAAAAGTAAAGCTTGTTTTTTAAAGGTTAATCTTAGCTAAAAAGGTTAAGCTTAGCTAAAAAGTTAAACTTGCTCAGCTAAGTAAAAGACTTATTCAATTTTGTACATAAATAAAGTCCCTGCCGAGCGGTCAAGAAGCAAGTTTTGCATTGCCTCGACATTTTCTACAGGAATAGCAAACTCGGTAGTTACCTCTTCCATAAATTCTTGGAACTCGATATTAGCATTAAACTGTTGCAAAAGATTTTGCACAAGGTTAATTTGTTCGTAGCTACAAGTAACAAAGTAGAGTTCACGTTCGAGTTCAGTGGTAGTTTGAGCAAGTTTTAGAGCTTGTTGTACGCCATTACTATAGGCTTTAACCAAGCCACCTGTGCCTAGTAAAATACCACCAAAGTAACGTACTGTAGCTGCCATGATAAAGCCAATTTGCGAATTAATTAAAGTATTTAACATAGGACGACCAGCTGTTCCCGAAGGTTCACCGTCATCACTAGAAAAATACTCAAACTCATTGCCAGGTAAACCTGCAACCGTTGCCCAGCAGACATGCACAGCTTTTGGGTGTTCGCGTTTAAGTTGAGCATAAAAAGCACGAGCATCAGCAAGATTTTCTACGCGCTTTAAATAGGTAATAAATTTACTTTTTTTAATTTCTTCTTCAAAAGTTACGGGGGAAGCTAAAACTTTATATTCCATATTAATTTTTTTCTCCTAGCTGTTATTATAGCCTATTTTAACTAGCTGAAAAATACGACAAGAAAAATTTGTTGCTCTCTCTTTAAAAAATCAAGTGTAAACCTTATAACTATAGAACTAGAAATCTGTAGTTTTTATTAAAAATGTTATAATATTTACTTAGATTAATAACGCAAAGGCCAAGTGTAGCCTACCTCGAATTTTTATTGTCAAGATGACAGTAGACTAGTAAATATGTTAAAGATCAAATCTCTATCTCTAAAAATCTCATGTGTAGCCTTAGCCCTCTGGAGTGCTAATGTTCTTGCTGATGACGTTGTAAACTCAGGTAATATTATTACCATAGATCAAGGTCGTACCCAAGCTGCTAAAATTGCCATTGGCAATTTTACTTATGGACCTGGTGTTAACTTAACTCAACGTCTTGAAAATATTATTGGTGATGACTTAAAAAATTCAGGAATCTTTGCTCCAATTTATGCAAATCAGTTTCCGCAAAGTCTTTCGAGCCAATTAAATCCAGAAGTATGGTTCCGTGCGGGCGTATTTTACCTGGTAACAGGGCAAGTAACTGCAGTAAACGCGAGCCAATTACGTCTTGA
Source organism: Psittacicella melopsittaci (assembly GCF_003585925.1). Taxonomy (GTDB): domain Bacteria; phylum Pseudomonadota; class Gammaproteobacteria; order Enterobacterales; family Psittacicellaceae; genus Psittacicella; species Psittacicella melopsittaci. Next base: position 17,919 of record NZ_NRJH01000043.1, on the reverse strand, counting down.
CTATAATCTGTATGATATGTCAGGTGCTATTTGTCCGGTAGGGCAAGCATGTATTAGTCGTACTGTAACCCTCAACCAAAACCAAAATCGTGCCTTAGCTCATACAGCAGCTAATGATGTATACCAAGCAATTTTAAAACAACCAGGTGACTTTTTAACAAAAATTGCCTTTGTTCAACAACCAATTGCGGGGGTAAGTCAATATAATCTTTATATAGCTGACTATGACGGTGCTAATGCCGAAAAAATCTATACTTCTGATCGTCCGATTCTTTCTCCAAGCTGGTCGCCAGATAATAATCGCGTAGCTTTTGTGAGTTATTCTATTTTTAACTCGAGAGTAATGCAATATGATTTAGGTTCTCGTGCTTTAACTACTTTAGTTAACAAACAAGGTAACAGCACCTCTCCAGCTTATAGTCCAGATGGACAATATCTGGCATATACTTACGGGGTAAATGGTTCTTCAGATCTTTACTTACGTAATATTGCTAATGGTACAGAAAGAAATCTAACTAACGGTAGTGGACGTAGTGCCGAACCTTCTTGGTATGGTAACAGTATTATCTTTACTTCAGATCGTTCAGGAACTCCAGCTATTTATCAGTTAGATCCTAATTCAGGAAGAGCAACCCGTATTTCTCGTACTTCGGGACAAACTACGGATGCAGAAATTAGTTATCCTATGCAAACTATGGTGATGATCAATAGAGATCGTTTAACCACACAAAACTTAAGTAACAACCAAATTAGCCAAATTACTAATACTTTCCTAGATGAAAGCCCAAGCTTATCACCAAGTGGTCGTATGGTAATCTATGCTTCAACGCAAGGCAATAATAAAGTACTTAATTTAGTGTCGATTGACGGTTTCTATCGCGTGCAACTTCCTGTCCTTTCAGGTTCAGTAAGTTACCCATCTTGGTCAAATCAAGTTGAAGGGAAATCTACACCAAACATGAGCATTCCAGCTGCAAATTAAAATATTAGATTTAAGGAAAGTTTATTACTATGAATAAAAAAACATTAACTCGTTTAGGTTTTGCGGTACTAGCAGCATTTGCAGTAGCAGCTTGTTCAACAAGCAGCAATGTAGCTGACTCAAGCTTTACTAACGCTTCATTAAACGCGAATGATCCTAACGCTAAACTTTACAATGGTTATAGCTTAAGAGAATTACAAAACCAATACAACACAGTTTACTTTGCTTTTGATAGCTACCAAGTAACTGCTGAAGGTAGAGAATTAATTAAAGCTCACGCTGAGTTCATCAAATCTACAGGTGCTAAAGTATTATTAGAAGGTTACACTGATGAACGTGGTACTCCTGAGTACAACATTGCTCTAGGTGCAGAACGTGCTAAAGCAGTAGCTAACCTATTAGTAGAATTTGGCGTAAACCCTTCTGATATCCGTCAATTAAGCTACGGTGAAGAGCGTCCAGCAGTTTTAGGTCACACTGAAGCTGACTACGCGAAAAACCGTCGTGTAGTATTTAACTACAATTTCTAATGACAAGCGAGAGCAATTAAGGTAAAATATAAGTAGTAACTAGACCTAGTTACGCTTAGGCCTGATAAAGGCAGAGATCTTAGGATCTCTATACCGAATCTCTCAAGATAAGCCATAGGTACTTGTACCTATGGCTTTATTTTTTACCTTAAATTAAAGCCCTCTATGCCGAGCATAGAGAGCAAAAAATTTATTTGTCATCAACTATATCAATAAATTGTCCGCGTGTTAAGCGAGCAAGGTCTTGTGGGTTTACCGCTATATCACAACCGCGTTTACCACCCGAACAGTAAATAGTACTAAAGTTTTGTGCTCCTGCATCTATTACCGTAGGCAGAGCTTTTTTCTGTCCCAGTGGGGAAATGCCCCCGATTAAATAGCCGGTTACTTTTTGAGCCAGATCCTTATCTGCCATTTCTGCTTTTTTCGCTTTAAAGGCTTTGGCTGCTTTTTTTAGGCTCAGCATATGGGCTATAGGTAAAACTACTACGGCAAGATTTTTGGCTTCGCCATTGAGGCTAATTAGTAGAGTTTTATATACTTGCTCGGCAGGAAGAGCGAGTTTTTCTACTGCCTCTTGGCCAAAGTTAGTATTATCTGGATCGTGTTCGTAAGTTAGTACCTCAAAAGGAACTTTTTGTTTTTTGAGTAAATTAATTGCTGGAGTCATTTTCTCCGTCCTCCTCGGTTCTTTATTATACAACTATTTCTTTTCTCGCGTATAATGATAAGCAGTATAGGCTACGGAGAAATTATGAGCTCTTCTTTTTCCTACTGTGGGTTTTGGTATAGCTTTGATCTCGAGCAAAGAAAAGCTATAGCCTTATACCACAAGTTTAATTACCAAGATTTTCCTTATCATACCTATGTAGTGCAAGCTTTTATGAAGCGTTACTGGGTGCGCAGTGAACTCGAACGCTGTGTGAGTAGCTATCAAGCCAAATACCATTTGGCTCCCGAGGCACATTGGAATTATCCTCTGAGTGTTAATGCCAAACGTGAAGAACCTTTACCGCAGGTGTATGGTATTCGCTCGGTGTTTCATGGGCAAGAAAATAGCTACGAGTTTGATTTTTGTTATAACGCCCAAGACTTTTTTGCCAATTATGTCGATCTAGCCTTAGGAGTTTACTTACCGCAAGCAGTTCCAGCTCTCTATGCGAATTACTTGCATGTGCCTAACTATTTACGCAGTGATAGTGTAGGTTTACATACTTTATATGGTTTACCGACTTTAGCCCAAGTAGAAGAATGGGTAGCAAGCTTTGAGCAGGCACGCAAGGATTTTCCTTGGCAACTCCGTCCTGGTCTAGGCATTTGTATTAGTCGCCATGATAAAATTGGGCAAATGCCTGGCGTAAGATCAGCAATTTGTGATCTTTTTAGCCAAACTTTTGCTTGGCTCACAGATAAAGCAGTTTTCTATCCAAGTAAGTTTCGTCGTAATACCAACGATCTTCAAGAGTTGTATCATGACGATAAAATTGCTTATAGCAAGAACTTTCGTTTTATGATTTGCCCAGAAAACTCTTATGCTCCAGGTTATGTTACAGAAAAAATAATTGAGGCAATGGCGGCAGGTTGCATTCCAATTTATTGGGGTGGCATAGAGACCGAACTTGACTACTTTAATGCCAAGGCGATTTTGTTTTATGATCCACGGAATCCGCAAGCTTTAAGTAAACGCCTCAAAGAACTCTGGCAAGATCAAGAACAATTAGATGCCTTTTTAGCTGAACCTTGCTTTTTACCTGGGACAGCGGCACGAATTTTCTTACGCTATATTTATCCTGTTGCCAAACGTTGGTCTGAGCTCCAAGATAATATCAACCTCTATGCCTACCTTAAACAACCGCAAGAGACAACTCTAGAGGCAGAAAAACTTAAAGCCGAACAAGCTTTAGCAGCTTTAGGCTTAGAAGAAAACAAGTATGCTTATTTAGAGCAAGAACAAAATCGTCCTCCTTTTAACTATAGAGTTAATTTTGAGGAATATAGTCAAGAAGAAAAAGAATGCTTACTTCAGGTACTTAATCATTATCTCCAGGAGTAGCGATCTTTTTACTAAAGACTTATAGCCTATAGCGAGAAAATCTAGCCGAGAAATATTTTTATCCTTCAAGCTAGAGACGAAAAATCCCTTGCCCATAAGCATAAAATGCTTACTAGCAATAGCAAAGTATAAGATAAATAATAAAAACTCATCTACAAAGCTTAGTCAAGGCTGAGGCAAAGAATAAAAAGCCTAGCCCAAGCAAAAGCAACTCACAAAATGCTCATAAAAATAAGGACAAGAAGTAAAACTTCTTGTCCTTTATTTTTTAACTAAAAACTATTTATTGTGGTTTTCAATTAAGTTATTTGGTTGGTATTTAGATAAGTCAATGCTGTATTCTTGGAAGCCTGCACTGTCATAACCTAATTTAACTAATGGCCATACTGAGTTAGCTAAAGTCCATTGTACAGCTTTTTCATCTGGAGCTGAGTAGATAACTACGTTTAGTTGGTCACCATTAGCAATAGGTAAGAATGACCAGCTAGGTTTAGTATCAATAGCAACAGGCGTACCTTCTTTAGAGATTTCGCTTACATAGTCCATGATAATCTCTTGTGAAGTAGATAAGCTTGCATAAACAATGTGATCTGCACCTGTACCAGGCATACGACCACCGTTAGCACGGTAGTTGTTGGTTGCAACTAATACTTGGTCAGTGTCTTTAACTTCAGTACCGTCAGCGTATTTAAGATTTACAATACGACCTGCCCCTTCCACATTTGTTGGACGACAAGTTGAAGTAAATTTTTGTGGTTTAGTTACGTCAATTTGATAAGTAACACCATAGAATACGTCAAAGTTATAAGTACGGTAATTTTGGTAGTTAATTAAATCTTGACGTTCAGTTTTGTTTGGATCAATTTGGTTAAATTGACCTGTAGCACATTCTAACCAATCTCTTAATTCTGCCCCAGTTGCTTTAACTACGTTAAAGGTATTTGGGTAAACGTAAACATCTGAAACATTACGTAAAGAGAAAGTACCTTTATCTACTGCCACAAAGTTAGTTACGTCATTGTGACGCTCACCATATTTGAATGGAGCTTGAGTTGAAAGAAGTTTGTAACCTGCAAATTGTTTACCTTCGTCAGCTACCCATTTTTGCAGAGTTGCTAATTGAATTTGGTTAACTAATTTAATTGCATAGTCATCTTGGGTTAGCGCTAGGTAACCGTAAAGGTTATCTGAAAGTTTACCAATTGGTGAGTTAGCATATTCACGTGTTTTTTGATGCGTATCTGCTAATACTTGCACTAAACCTGGATCTTCTTCTACTAAAGCTGTACGTGTTTTACCATCGTAAATTGGACGAGTAAAGCCTACTGATTGTTGTGGATCTACTTTCCATTTACCGTTTTGGTCTTGTACTAAAACTAAATCGATAATCCCTAAGTGATCACCCCAACGTCCTGGCATTACAGAAGGAACCCCATTAATTAAACCTTTTTCGATATTAGTTCCTTTAATGTGACTAAATTCAGCCGAAGGGTAAATAGCATGTGAGTGACCAAACACTACTGCATCTATATCTGGAACTTTAGTAAGGTTAATTACTTGGTTTTCATATAAAGAGTCAGACGGAGCAGCAATACCTATGCCTGAGTGAGGGATAGCAATAATAATGTCTGCACCCTTAGCTTTCATTTCTGGAACAAATTTATTTGCCGTTTGGACAATTGGAGCTACAGTAACATGACCTGTTAGTTTATCAGCATCCCATTGCATAATTGCTGGTGGAGTAAAACCAATATAACCAACTTTAATAGTGTGTTTGTTACCTGCTGTATCTACTACTTCTTTTTCTTGAATAATGTAAGGCGTGTAGTAGTTTTCTCCTGTTTTAGCATCATATACGTTAGCATTGATAACAGGAACCTTAGCAAGTTTTTGTGCTGTATCTACAACTTTTTGTAAGTAAGGTAAACCAAAGTTAAACTCGTGGTTACCTAAGTTAGATACATCATATTGTAAGTATTGGAAGGCTTGATATGCTGGGTGAATTTGGTAAGAAGTAAAGTTGTCGTTTACTGCCCAGTTACCAATCATTCCCCCTTGGATTAAATCTCCATTATCTACTAAAACAAAGTTAGGCACTTCAGCACGAGCTTGCTTAATTAAAGTTGCTGTACGAGTTAAACCGTAGTTTTGTACAGGAGCATCTTTAAAGTAATCAAACGAAGTATAGTAAGCGTGGATATCGGTAGTTTCGATAACACGGAACTTAATTGTTGGAGCTTCAGCAAAAGCCATGCTTGCTAAGCCTAGACCAATAAAAGTAGCAGATAATTTAGCAATTTTTAGTTTCATAATGCTCAGAGAATAAAGTTTTTTGAGAAAATGTACTTTTAAAAAGTACCCGTTAGCTTTAATATTTAGCTAAATCTGAGCAACAAATTCTTTTGCCTAATCGAGTTAGGAAACTAATTAGCAGCTCAAAATAAAGCTGCAGAGAAAAGCCTTCGCCCTTATTTTAACCAAAAAAAATTTATTCTGGGCAAATATTTTTTCTTCTGTTATAAACTAGTGTAAATATACGCTATTTATGGTACTATAAAATAGAGTAATACCTATTTTTTCTAATTCCAATATGAATTAGTAGGTTATTATCTCGAAACGGTAAGTTTTAGCACAAAAATATTAGGTAATGTTGAGTTTAGCTCGGCAAATCTTAAGAATTTGGTTAAAATGTATAAGTAACTATATGAGTCTTGGTATTGAGAAGTGTCGCTTAAAAATAAGCCAAGTGTTTTTAGGAGTCATGAATTAGTACCGAGAGTTTAGAGCCTTGCAAAAGTTTTTTTAAAGCATTCATTCAACTAACCTACTCGCGCAAGAAGCTAAACTCAAAGATTCTAAGCCTTTAATCATCTGGATTTATCCAGAGCAGATAGTCTCAATAATTTTTTTATTTTTGTTAATGTTGTAACTGAACGCCCTAGCCCGGCGTTCATTTTTTTTTGCAAAAAAAATGAGGGGGAGAAATTAAGATAATAGAAGAAAAGGAAGGTAGGGGGAGAGTAAATAATGCAAGGCAAGGTAAAAGAAGATACGGCAAAGTAAACAGATACAGCAAAGTAGAAAAAGCTAAGGTAAAATAAAGCAAGATAATCCTTGGTAAGAAAAGAGGTTAAAAGTAAAGATTTTTCCTTGTTGGGGAGTGATTTTTGCCTTTGAGTTATAAAATACAGGCTTTATCGCGAGTTTTTTGTAAAAAATGGACAAAAAGTGTCGGTTTTATAAAATTTTTTCTAAAAGTATTTGTCTAAGTTAACGAAATTTGAAAAAATTATGCTTTTTTAACCAACTTTAAAGAAAAGCAATAAAGTCCAGACTTCTAACTTAGAGTACTTCTTTTGCCCCCCCCCCTTTTTAAAGCATTCATTCAACTAACCTAAGCAAAAAAAGTACTCTAAGGTAAAAGTAAGTTATTTTTTTAATCACGCAATCCGTTTTTTGCATAGAAAAAAGAGAGAGCCAACCGCTCTCTCCTTTTTTAGCTTTGATTTTTTTTTATTTGCTTATTTGCTTAGTTTAGCTAATTTAGCTTTGTTAGCTAAAGTTTTAGCTTTATTTTACTGCTTCTTCAAGAATTTTCTTTAATTCCCCAGCTTGGTCAAGTTCTAGGATAATATCACATCCTCCTACTAACTCGCCTTTAACCCATAGTTGTGGGAAAGTTGGCCAATCACCATATTCTGGTAAGTATTGACGAATATCTGGGTTTTGTAAAATATCTACAAAAGCAAAATCAATGTTTTGGTTGATTAATGCTTGCACCGCACGTGCTGAGAAACCACAAGAAGGAAAACGTGGTGTTCCTTTCATGTAGATAACAATTGGGTTTTCTGTTACTTGACGTTCAATACGTGCAAATACTTCTTCTTTAGTTGGTTGTTTTACTTCTTCTGCCATGATAGTTACTATTATTATTTGAATGTTAATTAATTGCAGTTTGTATTATAGCAAAGAGAACTGCAAGTTAAATTATTATCTCTATAAAAGAGGACAAATGCCGAACATTTGCCCCTTTGAAGGCACACTTTTTGTGTGTCTTTTAGCTTATTTGTTCTCCAGGAACAAATTCTTGATAGGCTTCGCCGTCTAAGTAGGCTTGGAGAATTAAAGCTGCACTTATAGCGTCAACTTTATTCTTTTGTAAGCCTTTGTAATTGTATTTGGCAAAGATAAACTCTTTGGCACTAGTGGTAGTATTGCGTTCGTCAATAAAGTAGACAGGAACGGCAAAGATTTTATGCACCCAATTAGCAAAAGCAATTACTTTAGGTGCAACTTGGGTTAAGCTGTCATCTTGATTGCGAGGCAAGCCTACAACTACGGCTGTAGGTTGCCATTCGCGCATGAGCTTATCAAAGCTAGCATGGTCAACCTTGCCTTGACGCATAGAAACACTAGTTAAAGGCTGAGCAGTTCCTGTGAGGTCTTGCCCTATAGCTATGCCTGTATTGCCCGTGCCATAATCAACACCGAGATAATATGCCATAAAATTACTCTTGTTTTAGTCTAATTCTCGATTTATTTACTTCGAGATTAGGAAGATTTGGTTGTGGCTTAGGTTCAACGCAATGGGCTTTATAGTCTTGATTGCCGTCAAACTGAATTAAGCCAATAGTTTTAGCTGTGAGAATATAGTAAATTTGGATGAGAGTAAAAAACTCACCCAGAACTACTTGTTCATTTACTTTATGTAAAGTGCCATTAGTTGTTCCTAACTCAAACATTTGTGGGCAAATGCGGGTAATAAAACGTCCGTCTGAAGTACCACCACCCGTATCAAAGCGAGGTTTTAGTAGACCTTGAGTTAAGAGAGTTAAGCATAAAGCTGTATCGAGGCAAAAGCTATTATCTTTTGGGGTAACAAAAGATTCACCCGAACAGTTAGTTACTACTTCAAGGCTAGAATTATACTCAGGGAAGCGAGCAATAATCTCATTTACCTTTTCTTGTAAAGAGGCATAGGTATGCTCGTCATTAAAACGTATATTAAATTGTGCCCGAGCCGTTCCAGGAACTACATTAGTGGTACCATCTCCAGCACTTAATTCCACAAGCTGAAAACTAGTTGGTGGGAAGTTACTATTACCCTGATCGAGTTGGGCTAACTCTTGCTGAATAGCATTTACTACGGGAATAAGTTTATGAATAGGGTTATCAACAAGATGAGGGTAAGCTACATGCCCTTGTTCTCCTTTGGCAGTAATCCACCAAGAAGCCGAACCACGACGGCCATTGCGAATAGTATCACCAACATATTTGTCTGATGAAGGTTCGGCAATAACACACCACGCAAATTCTTGTCCTACTTTTTCGAGCTCTTCAACTACATACTTAGTTCCATGTAAAGCAACTGCCTCTTCATCTGAAGTAAAGAGAAAGGCAAAGCTTACATTATCAAGTTCTTTGCTTGCCTTAAACGAATCTAGGATTGCGGTTAAAGCAAAAATACTTGCAACCAAGCCCCCTTTCATGTCCGTAGCGCCACGTCCTACAAGGCTATACTCTGGGTGTTGTAAATACTGGGTATAGCAACTTTGTTGCATGGGACTGAAGTTTTCTTGGAACAGCAGAGCGGCTTTACTTTGTCCTTGGATAGCTCCAACATATTCGTCAATATCTTCAATCGGGCGATAAGGGTTAGTAGCTACATTCTCATGATAGTCAGGAGCAAAAGGTTGGTTATAAGTCCATTTGCTAAGATCACCAGGTGGCACTACATCAGTATGCCCAGCAAAGGCAAAAATCGGTAAATCGGATAGAGGCGGAATAGCTACGCCGTCAATTTTAGCTTGGTCTAGTTTTGCGCGTTCGTATTGTTCACGTACTTTTTCCCAGCTTAAGTGCACATGCTCGTTATTTGGGTCAAGGAGGGCATCTTCACCAAGCACGCGAGCTATAGCTTGTGGTAATTGGCTGTTTGCCCCTAGGCGTAAGTATAAAGTGTTAGTGGTCTCGCCATGGTTGAAGTTAATTGCTTTAAAACCATAAGGAGCAAGAATGCGAGCTACATCTGCTTGGATGTTAGCATCTTCAGGAGAAATGGTATTACGGCTAATAAAATCTTCGAGAGTAGCTAGAGCTGCCGTATAGTCAATTTCGCTCACTAAAGGGTTTAAAAAGTATGGATTTTGCGGAGTTTGATGGAGTAAATCATTAAAAGTAATATTTTTGCTCATAGTAAAAAATTCTCGCTCTAAGTCTATGTCCTTATTTTATTATATTTTCTTGATCTTGTCTTTAAAAGTAATAACCTTAAAATGAGTAAGGAAATACCCATTAAAAAGTAAAATTTAGGTATCGAACCTGCAAAATGTCCCTAAATTAGGGCAATAAAAAGGAATTTTAATGTAAATAAAGCTCTGAATTTTAGATAAAAAAGGCTCTACCCCCCCCCATAAAATCTTGCATTTGTAAGATTGATTTTTGATAAAAGATTGCAAATGATAGATTTGCCGAAAAAATGTCAGATTTTTATGCTTTTTTCAAAGCTTTATCTTTATCTCACAACCCAAAATCGGCGATAATATACACAAGGTTAATTAATGAACCGAGAATATAAACTCAGAGTCGTAGCTTACAGATCCAGAGTACATCTCGAACGAGCCAAGTTTAGTGACTGTAAGCTATTTTTTTGAGTTTGCCACTTCACCATTTCTAGGGTTCGATTAACTTTTTTTAAATTGGTGGAGTCACTATTATTGTCGATACATTTGTGTTTTGGTAAGTATATTTAAGTTTGGTAGTTTTTTAGGTAACTAAAAAAATTACAAGGTTTGGCTACCTTGTGCTCTACCGCAACGCAAATCTAAAGAAGAGGTCTCAGGCAGGAGATCTCTTATTTTTTTGTCGAAAAACTGAGCGAGAAACTAAGCAGTAAACTAATTAGGTAAGTAGAAAACATATTAGAGAACTTAGTAGGAAATTGAGTAGAAAACTGTGTAGAGACAAAACTTTTAACTCTTGCCTCTTTAGGTATCTAGCTTTGCTTAGGTATCTAGCTTTGAGGCAAGCGAGTTAGTTTAACATGGCACAGATTTAAAATTAGTTGCCTCATAAACTTTAAATTTATCGAAGGCAAGCTATAAACTTTAGGAGTAGCTCGAGCAGGCAAAATTTTATTAACGGTAGACAAAAGTTTATTAACTTCTAGCAAGTTTTTCTTAGCTCTATCCTCAGGCTCTAAAGCAAGCTAAGCTCAGCCTAAAAACAACCTAAATGACAATTGTCTTGGCATTAGATAGAGCTCTAAACTATTTAAGCTTCAAGCTCTTTTCACCCCTAGTAAAGGGATCTTCTTTTTTTCTTAGTTATGGTATAATTATCTATTTAAGAGAGAAAACCTTTGTCGAATTTTTTTAATTAATCCCACCCTAAAAGTGGTGGGTTCTTAATGTTAAGATTATTTTTTCATGAAAAATATTAGAAACTTTTCTATTATTGCCCATATTGACCACGGGAAGTCAACTTTATCCGATCGTTTGATTCAAACTTGTGGTGGCTTAACTGACCGTGAAATGCAAGAGCAATTATTAGACTCTATGGAGCTCGAGCGCGAGCGTGGCATTACCATTAAAGCAGCCTCTGTAACATTAAACTATAAGGCTAAAGACGGGCAAGACTATCAGTTAAACTTTATCGATACGCCAGGTCACGTGGACTTTTCTTATGAAGTGTCACGTTCTTTAGCTGCTTGTGAAGGAGCTTTACTTGTAGTTGACGCAGGGCAAGGGGTAGAGGCGCAAACTCTAGCTAACTGTTATACAGCTCTAGATATGAACCTCGAAGTAGTACCAATTTTAAATAAAATAGACCTACCTGCAGCTGATCCAGATCGCGTTGCGGGCGAAATCGAAGACATCGTAGGTATCGAAGCTCATGACGCTGTACGTTGTTCGGCAAAAACAGGGCAAGGTATTGAAGATGTGCTCGAAGAAATTGTCCACAAGATTCCTGCACCTGAAGGCGATCCAGAAGCACCACTACAAGCTTTAATTATTGACTCTTGGTTCGATAACTATCTAGGCGTAGTGAGTTTAGTACGTATTAAAAATGGTACGCTCCGTAAGGGTGACAAAATTAAAATCATGTCAACTGGCATTAACTACGGCGTAGACCGTCTTGGGGTGTTTACTCCAAAACAAACTGATAAAGACGTGTTACAATGTGGTGAAGTAGGTTGGGTTGTTTGTGGAATTAAAGAAATTCTTGGTGCTCCAGTGGGTGATACTATTACTCACCAACACCGTTCTGCAGAACACAACTTACCTGGTTTTAAAAAGGTAAAACCACAAGTATATGCTGCTATTTTCCCTGTAAGTTCGGATGACTATAATGCCTTCCGTGATGCCTTACAAAAACTGTCGCTAAATGACGCTTCATTATACTTTGAACCAGAAACTTCAGAAGCTCTAGGCTTTGGTTTTAGATGTGGTTTCTTAGGTCTATTACACATGGAGATTATTCAAGAGCGTTTAGAGCGTGAATATGATCTTGACCTAATTACGACAGCCCCTACGGTAGTATATGAAGTAGAGTTAACTAATGGTAATGTAGTTTATGTGGATTCTCCAGCTAAATTACCTGCAGTTAACAACATTGAATCAATTAACGAACCTATTTCAGAATGTAATATTCTTGTGCCACAAGAGTACTTAGGTAATGTGTTAACTCTGTGTCACGAAAAACGTGGGGTGCAAACCAACATGGTTTACCATGGTAATCAAGTAGCTCTCACTTTTGAAATCCCTATGGGTGAAGTGATTTTAGACTTTTTCGATCGCTTAAAATCAACTTCAAGAGGTTATGCTTCGCTTGATTATAGCTTCAAACGTTTCCAAAGAGCACCTATGGTGCGCGTTGACGTTTTAATCAATGGTGATCGCGTTGATGCTCTTTCCCTAATTGTACACCGTGATGACGCTCGTTCTCGTGGTTTACAACTAGTAGAAAAAATGAAAGAGTTTATTCCACGTCAACAGTTTGATATAGCGATTCAAGCTGCTATAGGTAATACCATTATTGCCCGTTCGACCGTAAAACAATTACGTAAAAACGTTTTAGCTAAGTGTTATGGTGGTGACGTAACCCGTAAACGTAAACTCCTTGAAAAACAAAAAGCAGGGAAAAAACGTATGAAACAACTGGGTAACGTTGAAGTGCCACAAGAAGCCTTCTTAGCAATTTTACACGTTGGGAAAGACTAATGAAAAAATCAGCAAGTTTATTGGCTTTTGTAACGGTAATTGTGTTATTTGTTCTCTTATATAACATTTTTATTGATTCGTTTGCCAATGCCCTTTCGCTTATCTGGGTGATTATGCTACTAGTGTTCCTAGGAGCATATCTGGTACGTCGCTTTGTTTATGTGCCACGTTTTCAACGTGCTTTAGCGCAAGAGCTCGGACTAGAAAATCCAGAAGAAGAAATTAAAACTAATAAAGAACTTAAAAAAGGAGCTGCTTTACGAGCTCGCCGTACTTTTTTAGGGGAGCTTTCGAGTTATTTCTGGTTCTTCTTTATTATTTTTGTTTTTCGTGCGTTTATTTACGAGCCGTTTAAAATTCCTTCAGGTTCAATGCAACCTACTTTACAAATCGGGGATTATATTGCCGTAAATAAACACTACTATCGTCTGCACGATCCTATTTGGCAAAAAACTATTGTTAAATTAAAGCCAGTAGAACGTGGCGATATAGTAGTATTCAAGGCACCAAATACTAACGAAGATTGGATTAAGCGTGTGCTGGGTTTACCAGGTGATGTAGTACACTATGATCAGTATACGCAAACTTTTACCATTCTTTCGGGTTGTAGTGATCCACAAGCAGCTGCTCGTAATCTAGATTGGAATAATCTGGCGAACTTACCTGCAGGTTGTAATCTGGTTCCGATTAGCTATGGACAATTTACTCCTGCACGCGAGTATTTTTACCATGGTAACTACCAAAGACAACGTACTGAGACTTTAACTAATAGTCAGGGAGCACAAATTACCCACTATACTTTACAAAATCCAGTAGCGTTTAACTATGTAACAGCTGTAGGTATTTACAGCCAACCAGGTTTACCACCTTTAACTTGGGTAGTTCCAGCTGATCACTACTTTATGATCGGGGATAACCGTGATAACTCACAAGACTCACGTTTTGTAGGACCAATTTCTTACCAAGCAATTGTGGGTAAAGCTGAGTTCATTTGGTTTGCCTTAAAATATAATAATTTAGGTAGCCTTGAGGGCGTTAACTTTAGCCGTATTTTTACTGGCTTATACCCTCATATAGCTCCAAGTAACTAATTTAGTTCACCTCGCTGTGTCACAGCGAGGTTTTTTTGTTAAAATATAGAGACTAGGCTTAAATTATAAAAGGCAAAAATTATGAACAAAAAACCTCATCCTGAAAAAAAACTTCCTCCTCCACCATGGGAACAAAGAGTTGTGGCATTTATTGCCCGTAACTGGTGGATTCCCGTGATCATTCTCATTCTCGCATATATCCTCTTTGGAGGGATCATTTAATGGCAGATTACAAAGCCCAGTATTTAATTAAGAATTTAGATTGGCAACCGCTTATTCTCAAGGAAAATAGCGAGGAAGAGTTGTGGCAAAACTTTCGTCGCATTCTTGTGCAAAATAACCAAGATGTTCTTGGCAAAACTCCACTGAGTGACAATGAATTTGCTCGTATTAAACTGCAAATTACGAGCTTAGACTCGCCTTTTAAGGCGGGGCAATTTATTTACGGTTTTGGTGGAACAACGCAAGTTTACATCGAACGTGATGACGGTTCTCCAGCTTGCTTTACCATTTTTCGTCAAAATGAAATAGGAGCAGGAAACTCAGTTTATCAAGTGCTACATGGCTTTAAACGCCTCCCGCAAATTCCAGGTAAACCTACGCGCGTTTTTGATACAACTTTACTAATTAATGGCTTGCCTCTAATTCAAATCGAAGAAAAGCCAAGTGTTTGTGAAGTAGATCAAGCTCTTAACCTCATGCATCAATACATTAAAGAGAATTTATATACGGGGATTTTTTCCACCTTACAAATTCTTATAGGTATGACACCAAATGGGGTTAAATACATGGCAAATACTACTGCCGATAAGTTCAACAAAGAGTTTGCTTTTAGTTGGCAACGCGATAGTTTTGCAAAAAATAAAAACCCAATTGTACACAAGTGGAACGACTTTGCTCGTACCATGTTAACGCGAGCTTTTGCTCATGTTATGGCCGCTAACTTTATGATTATAGATTCGGATGTACGCCAAAGTTCGTTAAAGGTAATGCGTCCTTATCAAGTATATGCCACTATTGCTGCTCTAAGTGCAGTAACCAAACACCAATTTGGTGGACGTTATGGCAAGTTAGGTTATATTTGGCATACTACGGGCTCGGGTAAAACCATTACGAGCTTTAAAACCGCATGGTTAGCTTCGCGTTTACCTAATGTACAAAAAGTAGTGTTTGTCGTAGATAGGGTAGCTCTAACCAAGCAAACCTTAGAAAAATACCGTGCTTATGATCCAAATTTTAAAGGGGGTACTACCTCTGTTGATTCGGATATTCATAGTACGAGCAATATTTTTGAGTTATATGACCTGCTTAAGCGTCGTGATGCTAAAATCATTATCACCACCTTACAAAAACTTAAACGTTTAGTAAGCTTGCGCGAATATGTGCCAAATAAAATTAATACTTTATTTATTGTTGATGAGGCACATAGATCGACAGGAAGCGAGCTCTTTGAGCAAATTCAAGAAGCTTTTCCAAATTCGGCATGGTTAGGTTATACAGGTACCCCTGTACTTTATCCTACCCCAGCTAATCCGCGTACAACCGAGGATATTTTTGGTCCATTAATGCACAAGTACATAGTTAATGATGCTATTCGTGACTCTAATGTGCTGGGCTTTAAAGTAGATTTCAAGAGTACGAGCCCTTATCAAGAGCATTATGCCCAAACTATCGCTCAGTTTGCTGACTATGACAAAGAAGAGCGCGAGCAACTAGCTCTTGAGGCTAATGCTAAATTCATGGATGAAGAAAAAGTAGATCCAAGTTTTTACTATCTCAATGCCGAGCATGTGCGTGATGTAGTTGCTGATATCTTTGCTAACTGGCAACATAACTCAAGCAATTTCCAGTATAGTGCGATTTTAACTACAGGTTCGGGCTGTCAGGCTCCTTCGTCACCTATGGTAGACATGTTCTATCAAGAATTTAAACGTGTCAATGCTGAACGTAAAGAGCAGGGCTTGTTTACGCTTAATGTAGCTATGACCTATAGCGATGCTATGGGTGAGCAAAATCAAGCTAAAGACGTTTTAGATCAAGCTATAGCTGACTATAACCAAACCTTTGGTACGGCTCACAGTCGCGAAGAGATAAATCTTTACTTTAATGATGTAATCGAACGTATTTCTCATAAAAGCCATGAAGGTAAGTATTTAGATCTAGTAATAGTAATTGATCAATTACTCACAGGTTTTGATGCACCTATGATCAATACCTTGTATATAGATCGTCCTTTACGTGGAGCAGGTTTAGTGCAAGCTTATTCGCGTACTAACCGTATTACCAAAATGCTAGAAAAACCTTTTGGTAATATAGTGCATTATCGTTGGCCGCATAACTCCAAATATGAAATGCTCCGTGCTTTTGCTACTTACGCTTTAGGGGAAGAGTTCGAAGATTATGGCATTCTGGAAAAAGAAATTTACAAAACTAAAACTCTAGCTCCAGCCTATAGCAAAGTACTTGCCAAACTTAAAGAGATAGTGAAAAAACTGCGTGAGTTAACGCAAGACTTTACGCAAATTCCTGCTACTTTTTCTGAGCAAGAGCTCATGCTTGAATTAGTACGTAAGTATTCGTTTACTTTAGCTCAAGTAAAACAATATACTTATGCTCCAGGACGTAGCCAGAAAAATCTCTATTCTTATAGTGATCCGCAAGCTTTTTACCAAACTATAGGCATAAGCTCTGAGCAAGAGCAAGATTTAATGTGGCTCTTAACCCCAAAACTACGCGAGAGCATTACTAAAACTCTAGGCGTAGAGTCTTTTGAGGTGGAAACCCAAATCAATCTTGTGCAAGATGTACCAATAAGTTACGATTATCTTGGTGATCTCTTTAGTAAGTACATTAATCAGATACATGCTTTACGAGCAACAAGTAAACGCTTGCCGAAGCTGTTAGAATACCTAGAAAATAGGGTAGATCTGAGTAAAAAACGCTTCAATAAAAAAGAGTTAGAGTTTGCTCAACTTTGGCAAGATTTACATAAGTACTTAGAGTCGGTAAAAGAAAAAGATGAAGTTACTTATCGTAAAGCTCTGCAAGCGATAGAAGCAATTAACCAAGGATTTTTCCCAGGGGAAGGAACAACTTATCCTGTAGCCTATGGCGAAGCTTCTGAAGTAATTCTTCCTGCTGCAAATCTTCGCGTTTATGAACAAATTCGCAAATTCACCGACTACTGGGGTATATCTCATGTAGTAGATCCTGAAGATTTGTTAGAGTGGTTTAAAATCCATAGTCAAGGTAGTCGCACTGACTTGGCTCTCTATCCTAAACTACGTAACATTGATAAAGATCTAGGTTCGAGTTATAAGGATCATGCAGATCCTAATGTAGCCCGTTTACCGAGTTTGTTCTATTACTATGATTTAGTTAATGCCCTGTATGAGTTTGCGGATGGGCAAGCTGAATATATTTAAATTTAGACAAAAAAGGTTCTCAAGCGAGAGCCTTTTTTTATGGTTTGGGTTTTGGGTTATAGTTTGAGTTTGGGTTTATTCTTTTTCGGTTGGGTTAACTCTTTTTCTTTGGGATTGGAGTTTTGGTTTCTTGGTTGGGTTTTTAGTTTGGGTTGACTCTTTTGCTTTGGGGGTGGGATTGTCTTTAATATATACTAGTCTTTTTTTTCTGATATATGCTACCAAGTTTTTTCTTGATGAAGGTTGATAGGTTCGCTAACCTTTTACACAAAAAAATATTAATTTGGGATAAAAAAGGCTTGTATAGCCCTAAAAAAGTTAAGGGAAAGCAATTTTTTTAAACTTTTTTGCTTTTTTTCTAATTTTGCTAAAAGAAGAAAAAAATTAAAAAAATTAGTAACCTTCATTCTTTTACTAGTTGCAAAGGATAAAAAAATTAATGCCCTGATTATGGCGAGAGTTTCGCATAGATAACCGAATGGTTACTTTCATAGGTAGGGAGTTATCTAAAGTTATTGATAGGTAAGACTAATTTATAGATTTGGGGATAGAGGAAAGAACTTAAACATACCTAAAATATAAAAATATTATTAAATATCAGTTGTTTAAGTCGTTAT
>NZ_NRJH01000042.1 GCF_003585925.1 Psittacicella melopsittaci | reverse complement strand
CGCTTGTAAATTACCATTAATACGTTTATGCACTTGTGTATATTTGATTAATATGTAAAACAATGTAATTTCTTTATATGTTTCTATATAACGTTTTTAGTTATTGAATTATGTAGAGCAATTGTTGTGTGGGGTCATACCCCCCCAAGGTACCACACAAACAAAGTACTTTATGTTAATTTAATTAAAATATTAAGCTAACAAAATTGTAAAAGGACATAAAATGTCAAACATCAATACTAATGATATCGATCCTATTGAAACACAAGAATGGCTTGACTCTTTAAATTCAGTATTAACAAATGAAGGTAAAGAGAGAGCTAAATACATTATCGATCGTTTACTTGCTCACGCTGGTTCAAAAAACATTGAACTTCCTTCTGCACTAAATACACCTTACGTAAACACTATTTCTGAAGCTGAAGAAGTAGCTTATCCAGGTGATGAAGCATTAGAAAAACGCATTCAAGCAGCAATTCGTTGGAATGCGATTGCAATGGTTCAACACGCACAGAAAAAAAATGTGGAATTAGGTGGTCACTTAGCATCATACCAATCAGTATCTGATTTATGGGAAGTAGGTTTTAACCACTTCTTCCGTGCAGCTACTGACGTAGATGGTGGTGACTTAGTATACTTCCAAGGTCACTCTTCACCAGGTGTTTATGCACGTGCATATGTTGAAGGTCGTTTAACTGACGAACAAGCTAACAACTTACGTCAAGAAGCATTTGTTGATGGTTTATCATCTTATCCTCACCCTCACTTAATGCCTACATTCTGGCAATTCCCAACAGTATCAATGGGTTTAGGTGGTTTAACATCAATCTACCAAGCTCGTTACTTAAAATACTTACATCACCGTGGTCTAAAAGACACTTCTAACCAAACAGTTTGGGCTTTCTTAGGTGATGGTGAATGTGATGAAGTAGAATCAAAAGGTGCTTTATCTGTAGCTGGTCGTGAAGGTTTAGACAACCTAGTATTTGTTGTTAACTGTAACTTACAACGTCTAGATGGTCCTGTATTTGGTAACGGTAAAATCGTTAACGAATTAGAAGGTATTTTCGCTGGAGCTAAATGGAAAGTTATTAAGCTTCTATGGGGTTCTACATGGCAAAAACTTCTAGACAAAGATACTTCTGGTAAATTATTACAATTATTAAGCGAAACAGTTGATGGTGACTTCCAAAACTTCAACTCAAAAGATGGTGCTTACTACCGTGAACACTTATTCTCAAGATATCCTGAAACTTTAGAATTAGTTAAAGATTTATCTGATGAAGAGTTAAGTCACTTAGTAACTGGTGGTCACGACTTCACAAAAATCTATAATGCATTCAAAGCAGCTAAAGAAACTAAAGGTCAACCTGTAGTAATCTTAGCTCAAACAATTAAAGGTATTGGTTTAGGTCACGCTGCTCAAGGTTTAAATATCGCTCACCAAGTGAAAAAATTAAACATTGATTCATTAAAATACATCCGTGACGAATACAAATTACCTTTAACTGATGACCAAGTAGCTAATTTAGATTTCGTTAAATTCGCTGAAGGTACTGAAGAATACAACTACTTACACGGTCACCGTAAAGCTTTAGGTGGTTACCTACCACAACGTCGTGAACGTTTTGATGTTGACTTCCCAGTTCCATCAATTGAAGATCTTAAATTAGGTTCTTTATTACAAAAACAAGAACGTCCAATTTCTACAACTTTAGGTTTTGTACGTTACTTAACTGCTTTATTAGAAAATGAAGCAATTGGTAAAAACATTGTTCCAATCGTAGCTGACGAATCTCGTACTTTCGGTATGGAAGGTTTATTCCGTAAAGTGGGTATCTACTCACCATTCGGTCAAACATATACACCGCAAGACAGATCATCTGTAGCTTACTATAAAGAAGATCAAACAGGTCAATTATTACAAGAAGGTATTAACGAAGCTGGTGCTACATCTTCTTGGATTGCAGCTGCAACTTCTTACTCTACAAACAATGTACCAACAATTCCATTCTTTATCTACTACTCAATGTTCGGTTTCCAACGTGTAGCAGATTTATTATGGTTAGCATGTGACCAAAAAGCTCGTGGTTTCTTAATTGGTGCAACTTCAGGTCGTACAACATTAAACGGTGAAGGTTTACAACACCAAGATGGTCACTCACACGTAATTTCTAGTACTATGCCAGGTGTTAGATCTTACGATCCAGCATACGTTTACGAGTTAGCGGTAATTATCGAAGACGGTATTAAACGTATGTACGGTCCAGCACAAGAAAATGTACTCTACTACATTACTTCTTTAAATGAAACTTACGATCAACCTGCAATGCCAGAAGGTGCTAAAGAAGGTATCGTTAAAGGTATTTACAAACTTAAAGAAGTTCCTGCTGAAGGCGAAACAGTTGCAGAAGTTCAATTATTAGGTTCTGGTGCAATTTTACGTCACGTAGTAGAAGCAGCTGAATTATTAGCTAAATACGGTATTAAATCACACGTTCACTCAGTAACTTCATTCACTGAATTAGCTCGTGATGGTCAACGTTGTGAACATAAACACCGTCTAAACCCATTTGAAGCACAAGAAATCCCTTACGTAACTAGTCACTTACAAAACTTACCAACAGTTGCTGCAACTGACTACATGCGTGCATACTCTGAACAAATCCGTGCTTACTTACCAACAGCTAACTATAACACTTTAGGTACTGATGGTTACGGTCGTTCAGACAGCCGTGAAAACTTACGTGAATTCTTCGAAGTAAATGCTAAATACGTTGCTTTAGCTTCTGTATACGCATTATTACGTCAAAGAACATTAAAACCTGAAACAGCTAAACAAATTATTGCTGACTTAGGTATTGATCCTAACAAACCTTACAGCTTAGATTTATAATTTTAGGTTTTTTCGGTTCTAACTAAATGGGGTCGGTTGACCCCGTTTAGAAATCTTTCTTAATTTCAATAAAGGGTTTTTATAAATGGCTAAACAAGTTCAAATGCCAGACATTGGTACAGATGAAGTGAATTTAGTTTCATTATCAATTAAAGTTGGTGATGTAATTAAAGCTGACCAAGAAATTGCTACCGTAGAAGGCGATAAAGCTTCAATGGAAATCCCAGCACCTGAAGCTGGTAAAGTTACTGAAGTATTTGTTAAAGTTGGTGATAAAGTTAAAACTGGTGTTCCTTTCTACTCAGTAGAATCAGCAGACGCTGCTGCTCAAGCACCTCAAGCTGAAGCTCCAAAAGCAGAAGCTGCACCAGCACCTGCGGCAGCAGCTGCAGTTGAAGTTATCAACTTACCTGATATCGGTAACGATGAAGTAAACGTTGCTTCTTTAAAAGTTAAAGTAGGTGATGTTGTAAAAGCTGATCAAGATTTATTAACTGTTGAAGGTGATAAAGCATCTATGGATGTTCCATCTCCTAAAGCAGGTAAAATCGTTGAGATTTTAATTAAAGAAGGTGATAAAGTTAAAACTGGTACTCCTGCATTCAAATTTGAAGTAGCAGGTGCTCCAGCGGCTGCACAAGCTCCAGCGGCAGCTCCAGCAGCTGAAGCTCCAAAAGCGGCTCCTGCTCCAGCAGCAGCTCCAGCTCCAGCAGCAACAGGTGCAGTTAAAGGCTTACCACAAGCTCAAGTTGAAGCTTCTGCAGCATTTGCACACGCTTCTCCATTAGTTCGTCGTCATGCACGTGAATATGGCGTTAATTTAGATAAAGTTAAAGCTACAGGTCCTAGAGGTCGTGTATTACCAGAAGATGTATTAGCATATATTAAAAATGCTGTTGAAGCTGTACAAACAGGTAAAGTTTCAGGTGGTACATCAGTTGGTGGCTTAAACTTATTACCATGGCCAAACATCGACTTCTCTAAATTTGGTGAAGTTGAAGTTAAAGAAATGGGTCGTATTCCAAAAATCTCTGGTCAAAACTTACACCGTAACTGGGTAATGATTCCTCACGTTACAGCGTTTGACTGGGCAGATGTTACTGACTTAGAAGACTTCCGTAAACAACAAAACGCTTTAGCTGTTAAACGTAAACTAGATGTTAAAATTACTCCATTAGTTTTCATTATGAAAGCTGTGGCAAAAGCATTAGCTAAATATCCTAAATTTAACTCTAGCTTATCAGCTGACGCGTCAGAAATGACATTCAAAAAATACATTAACTTAGGTATTGCTGTAGATACTCCTAATGGTTTAGTGGTTCCAGTAATTCGTGATGTTGATCAAAAAGGTATTATTGAATTAAGCCAAGAATTAGCAGTAATTAGCCAAAAAGCTCGTGCTGGTAAATTAACTGGTTCTGATATGGCTGGTGGTTGTTTCACTATTTCTTCTTTAGGTGGTATTGGTACTTCTGGTTTCACACCAATCGTTAATGCTCCTGAAGTTGCAATTTTAGGTGTTTCTCGTTCAGAAACTCGTGCTGTTTGGAATGGTTCTTCATTCGTTCCACGCTTAATGTTACCATTATGCTTATCATTCGACCACCGTGCGATCGATGGTGCTGATGGTGCTCGTTTCATTACAGCTGTAAATGAAGCATTAAGTGATTTACGCACATTAATCATGTAATTGGTAGGGGAAACAATGTCTAACGAAATTTCAACACAAGTAGTTGTAATTGGTGCAGGCCCTGCTGGTTATTCAGCAGCATTCCGTGCAGCAGACTTAGGTAAAAAAGTAGTTTTAATCGAAAAACACTCATCTTTAGGTGGTGTATGTTTAAATGTTGGATGTATTCCTTCTAAAGCATTATTACACGTATCTAAAGTAATCAATGAAGCAAAAACTTTAGCTTCACACGGTGTTACTTTCGTTGACCCAAACATCGATCTAGACGGTATCCGTAAATATAAAGAAGGTGTTGTAACAAAATTAACTTCAGGTTTAGCTGGTATGGCTAAAGCTCGTAAAGTTGAAGTTGTTAGAGGTTGGGCTCAATTTAAAGATAAAAACACTATCAGTGTAGCTTTAACTGATGGCGGTGAAACTGTTGTTAAATTTGAACACGCTATTATCGCTTCAGGTTCAACAGCTGTAACTTTACCATTCATTCCACACGAAGACCCAAGAGTTTGGGATTCAACTGACGCATTAAAACTAGAAACAGTTCCTAACCGTTTACTAGTTGTTGGTGGTGGTATTATCGGTATGGAAATGGCTACTGTTTACTCAACATTAGGTTCTAAAGTAACTGTTGTTGAGCCAGCACCACACGTAATTCCTCCTGCAGATGCTGAGTTAGTACAAGTATTAACAACTGCATTAAAAGGTAAAATTGAATTCCGCGTAAATACAGGTGTTAAAGCAGTAGAAGCAAAAGAAGATGCAGTTTATGTAACTATGGAAGGTGATGTAAACGCAACTGAAGGCTTTGATGCTGTATTAGTTGCTGTTGGTCGTCGTCCAAATGGTAAAACATTAAATGCAGAAGCAGCTGGTGTTAAAGTAACTGATCGTGGCTTTATTGAAGTTGACAAACAAATGCGTACAAATGTAGATAACATTTTTGCTATCGGTGACGTTGTTGGTCAACCTATGTTAGCTCACAAAGGCGTACACGAAGGTCACGTTGCTGCTGAAGTTATTGCAGGACAAAAACACTACTTTGATCCACGTGTAATTCCTTCAATTGCATATACTGAACCTGAAATTGCTTGGGTTGGTAAAACTGAACGTGAATTAAAAGAAGCTGGTGTAAATTACGAAGCAGCAGTATTCCCATGGGCAGCATCAGGTCGTGCAGTAGCTTCTGACGCAGCTAATGGTTTAACTAAACTACTATTCGATAAAGATACTAACCTAATCTTAGGTGCAGGTATTGTAGGTACAAATGCTGGTGAACTTCTAGGTGAAATTTGCTTAGCAATTGAAATGGGTGCTGAAGCAGAAGATGTAGCATTAACTATCCATGCTCACCCTACACTACACGAATCAGTTGGTTTAGCAGCTGAAATTTACACAGGTGCAATCACTGACTTCCCAAATAAAAAAGCAGTTAAAAAATAATTAAATTTATTTAACTTTAAATGTATTCGAACGTTAAAAGCCCACCCGATAATTTCGGGTGGGCTTTTAAATTAATAAAAAGAGGTTCTTTTTAAGAACCTCTTTTATTTTATTTATTACGCTCAAGGTTACGTTCTTTTATTAATACTAAAATATTTACTAATAAAGAGAATCCCATAGCAGCGTATAAGTAACTTTTATCGAAGTGAATATGTAAACCTTCAATAACTAGGACAATACCAACTAAAACTAAGAAGGTTAAAGCTAGTATTTTTAATGAAGGATATTTATCCACAACTTTAACAATAAAGTTAGCAAATGCCATCATAAAGAGAATGGCAATGATTACAGCTAAAACCATAACCGTTAAGTGTTGTGCAAGTCCGATTGCAGTAATTACTGAATCTAAAGAGAATACAGCGTCCATAATAAGAATTTGCACTATTACTGCTGTAAAGCTCGAATAAACTCTACCACGTTCATTATGCTCTTCTTCTGAAGCTTCAAATAAGAATTCTTTAAGCTCGGTTATAGCTTTATATATTAAAAACAAACCACCGAGAAGTAGTACTATATCCCGACTTGTAACATCAAAACTTCCTATAGAGAAGAGAGGTTTTACTAAATGACTTAACCAGGCGAGAGTAAAAAGCAATAATATCCGCACTAGCATTGCCATAGATAAACCAATTATCTGAGCTTTGCGTCTAAATTGTTCTGGTAACTTGTTTACTAGTACTGCGATTACAACAATATTATCAATACCAAGAATAATCTCTAATAAAGTTAATGTTAAAAGCGATAAGTAAAACTCTGGTGATAGTAGAAGATCTAACATTTTTTTAAAACGTTCTCGATTGTAAAATTAAGAAGGAGTCCGTTAACGAACTCCTTCTATTATAAAATTAGTATAAACGGTTGTGACGTGAATTTTCACGAGCTACACGTTTAGCATTACGTTTTTTAGCAGTCGCTTTTAAACGTTTGCGGATAGTAGCTGGTTTTTCGTAGAATTCGCGGTTACGAACTTCTGCTAAAATACCTGCTTTTTCACAACTACGTTTGAAACGACGTAAAGCTACGTCGAATGTTTCATTTTCACGAACTTTAATTACTGGCATTAGCCACACCTCGTTATAATTAACTTGAAAAATTGTAATAATATAACTGCAATGCAGTTATATAAAGTTATCATTTATTTAAAGGGGACTAGTTCCTAAGTCAATAAAATATATATTCGGACATATTATAGCAAAAATTAAATCTAAAGTAAAATTTTTAAATGTCATATAAATTATTTAACTCATCCCAAGAGTATACAATTTTTCCTTCTTCAATACGTCGTAAACTAACTTTAAGCTTATCACCTAAAGTATAGCATTTACCATTGAGGTTAAACTCTAATAGGTTTACATCAACATTTATCTCTGCAGGAATTTTATCTACTAAAGTTGAGCTCTTATAGTAGATATAACCAGGGATACCAGATTTAACATCTTTCACGCGAATTGAAGTAGCTAAAACTGAAGTAATCTCTACTTCAAACTCTTGATCATGATGTAGCGATAAATACTGAGCATCTAAAACTGAAGTAATCTTGTTACGAATTATTCGCGTACTATTTTTAGTATCGTTAATTTTATTTAAAATTTGCTCGTCAACCTCTTCAGTTTTTTGGTCAAGAATAAAAGATTTTAAGTTTCTTTGGTTAATAATATCTACATAGCGACGTATAGGCGAAGTTGCATTAGTATAAGCTTCGAGTCCTAATCCATAGTGTTCGTTATTTACCTTATCGTATTCAGAACTACCCATAAAGCGTAAGATTCTACTTGCATAAACCTTATTAAAGTTAAAGAAAATCTCTTTAATTTTATGGTAGTTTTCCATATCAATTTCAGTTAAATTAATGTATGGTTTTAACTCTTCAAAATGTTTTTGCTCGTATAAACCATTTATATACTTATTAAAATTAAGTATATTACCGTCTTTAATACCAAATTGATTGTAATAAATGCAAGGAATATTATAATTATCTAAATACAATGCTGTATAGTAATTATAACTTAACATACATTCGCTAATAAAATTATGGGTTTCTCTTAGAACACGCGGAATAATATCGATACACTTACCTTGCTCATCAATAATATAAGTATTATTGTTAGCACTATATAAAACACTACGACAGTTATCAACTCGCCATTGGATTCTTTTGTCGTAAAATTCTTGTAAGTCTTTAAGTAAAGCTATAATTTTACTTGCAGGGATTCCATGACCTGATAAATCCACCTCTTTATGTTCAAAAAGTAGATCTGATGTTTGGTCATACGATAGTTTTGCTTTGTTGTTAATAGTCGCAATACGATACTCTAGTCCCGTAAAATTTGCCTGTTCATCAAAGTAAATAAAGCCTACTACCGCAGGGCGATTTTGCTGTTCTAATAACGAGCTCTCTCGCATGATATTTATTGGTAGCATATTTAACACAAATGCTGGCAAATAATAGGTTTGTAATACTTCTTTAGCTCGCTGATCTGCTTGAGATCCTGGAGAAAAGAAAGTAGTTGGATCTGCAATCCCAACTGCTAAAATATACTTAGTATTTTCAGGGACGTTTAATTTAGCATTATTTAAACTAGGACAAGTTTTAAAATTATAACTTTGTAATTTAACTGGGTTCTTAGTATAGGTTTTCCTATCATCACTAAAACCTACGACTAAATCTTCAGGAGAAATTTTATGAACGAGAATTACGTCATCTACATCTTCGGTTTCTTCACTATCAATAGAAATAAACGGAATCTCGGTTAGATCACAACGTAAATTATTATCTTTGTCTTGCTCAAGCGGTACTTCTATATCATCTGTTGGTAAATCAAATTTCTTTAATTCACTTAACCAGAGGTATTTAGGATCACCTAGTTCACACACATAGTTATCAATTGCAAACTCAAAATTACTATTTTTGTTCTCTAATTTTGCTGTAGGGTTAATAAGAGTAGCTAAAACTATTGAATTTGTTGTTAATTGTTTTGTATTAACTTTTTCATTAACTTGACTAACAACAAATTTAGTAACTACATTAGCAGTATCGAGTAATTTTATTTTTAGTGGTGCTAATGAAATGACTTGGGCTGGCACTTTTATATAAGGATGATTGATCACATTTTTAATGTGGGCAACTTTACCCTTAATTTGCGAACCACATACATAAGATACATTAAATTGATCAAGTACTAAGGCTGTTTCACTAGGGGCGACAAAAATGTCCTTCCCTGATTGTTCAATAAAAGCAAAACCTTTTGGGTTAATGCGTACTGAACCTACAAGTTGAAGGTGTAGTAGACGATGTTTGTTGTCATGCACGCAAGTACATACTGTACCATCGCAAATACTAAAAGTAGCATTGCGCAAATCATTAAGAAAATTGCACTTACACACAGCTCGTTCTTTAGCTGTGATCTTTGCTTTAGTTTCATTTGTAATGGTAAAAGTTTTATCATATTTGCCAAGATAAACTTCATAGCCATCTTCTAAAAAGCTAATGCTATTTTCTTTTGTCTGCTTAATCTTTTTTACTACTTTTTTCTTTTGATTTTGCGTGTTATTATGCTTAAATTTATTCTCTTTTTTCTCTTGAGCTAATTCTTCTTTTAGCGCAAGTAATTTGGAAAACGTATTTTTATGCATGAGAATTAAAGATAAAAATTATAGAAAAAGCCTAATTCATGTGAATTAGGCTTTTTCCAAGAAATCAAAATTAATTTTCTAAGAAAGTTTCGTTCATTGCTGCGATAGAGAAACCGCCGTCAACGTGGATAACTTCACCTGTTACACCAGAAGCTAAATTAGATAATAAATAAGCTGCTGTACCACCTACTTCACGTGTAGTTACAGTACGACGTAATGGTGCAGAATGTTCAAAGTAGTCTAACATTCTAGAGAAGTTTTTAATACCTTTAGCTGCTAGAGTTTTAATTGGACCTGCAGAGATTGCGTTACAACGAATACCTTTGTAACCTAATGCATTAGCAATATAGCGCACGTTTGCTTCTAATGAAGCTTTTGCAAGACCCATTACATTATAGTTAGGGATTGCACGCTCAGCACCAAGATATGTTAAAGTAACAATTGAAGCACCTTCATTTAAGTAAGGAACTGCAGCTTTAGTCATAGCCGCTAATGAGTAAGAAGAAGTATCATGAGCAATACGGAAACCTTCTCTTGTTACCGCATCTACATAGTTACCATCTAATTGTTCAGCACCTGCAAACGCAATTGAGTGCACAAAACCATCAAATGTAGGCCATACTTTTGCTAAGTCTTCGAAGCATTTAGCAATAGATTCGTCATCTGAAGCATTTAATTCTAAAACAATATCAGAACCAAATTCTGCTGCAAATTTTTCTACACGACCTTTTAATTTATCACCAAAATATGTGAATGCTAGTTCTGCACCTTGTTCTTTAAGTTCTTGTGCAATACCGTATGCAATTGAAAGATTTGAAGCAATACCAGTAACTAAGATTTTCTTATTTTTTAGAATACCCATTTTTATATCCAATAAGTAATTATTAATTTGAAGGATTATCTAAATAACCAAATGTTGATACTTGGTTATTAACAAATGTTACAGCAAATACCTTTTCGCTTACGTGACCTCTTGAGTCCACTACACGCGAAATATAAAACCATGTATCTTCACTTAAAGTTTTATATACGTTTGGTGTCCCAAGAAGATAAAGCACTTGCTCTTTATTAAAGCCATTTTTTAATTGACTAATTTGATCTTGCTCTAAAACCGAACCTTCATTTTTAACAGGTTGGTAAATAAGAGAACAAGCTGAAAGACTTACAACGCTAACAGCTGTTAAGCAAATAAGAAGAAATTTTCTCATTTAAAATGAAACCTTATAATGCATAAAAAAATTATGCCTAAATCTATATAAAAATAAGTTTACTGCTTTTATTATAGCATAAGAGCAAATAAAATTTATTTAAATAATGCCGAACCAATTCTTACTTGCGTACTACCATTTTGTATAGCAACATCAAGACTATCGGTCATGCCCATAGATAAAGTTGTTATTTGGTACTTTTCTTGTAACTGTAAAAAAGTATTATGAGCAAACTCATATTCAGAAGGGAGATTTTCGGTGCTAGCAATAAACATAAGTCCTTGAAGGCTTACATTTTCTAAACTATTGATTAGTTGGGCAAGGGTAAAAATCTCTTCTTGACTACATCCAGCTCTATTATCGCCTTGGGCAAGAGGTGATCTTAGTTGTAAAAGAACTTGCATCACTTTATTTTGCTTTTGTGCTCCCTGTTGGATCTTTAATAAGGCTTTTTCTGAGCTAACGGCATCTATGCTATCAGCAAAACTACATACTTCATTAATTTTTCGTGATTGCACATTGCCAATAATATGTAATTTAACTTGGGCAAGCATTTGCTGAATATGCAAGATAAAGTCTCTATTTTCTAGTTTTTGCCCATAGTTAGTTAAAAACTGAATATCTTGCCAAGTTTCTAAGGCAAAATCTTGCTCTAACTCTTTGGGAAAACTATTTTTTCTTAAGCTCTCTAGATATTCCGGCTGAGAAAAAATAGTTCTAATTAGCTGTAAAGACTTATATTTACGGTGGGCTTCTTGTACGTAGTTTTCCCCAATTAGAGTACAGCCATTTACAATTTGGGCAAATAATTGCTCGGTAGTTGCATACTTACTTACCACCATGAGCTCTACATTCGCATTAGCAATTTTTGCTTGAATTGATTTTAAGTTTGCAGTTAAGCGTTCATATAAAGCATAACTCATAGTTACTACTCCAGAAGTATAAAAAAGGGGAGAGCCTAAGCTCTCCCTTTTCTTTCGAATACTTCACTTATTAAAAATTATAAAGTGTTTTTAGAATTTAAATTGTCCATAGCTTCGCCGATGCGCTCAACCATTGAAGATTGTGCGTGACGTAACC
The DNA here is from genome assembly GCF_003585925.1 of Psittacicella melopsittaci. GTDB lineage: Bacteria > Pseudomonadota > Gammaproteobacteria > Enterobacterales > Psittacicellaceae > Psittacicella > Psittacicella melopsittaci. The sequence continues at coordinate 2,476 of NZ_NRJH01000042.1, read as the reverse complement.
AGTTACGTGGATCGTAGTATTTTTTGTTAGGAGCGTCAGGACCGTTAGGGTTACCTAATTGACCTTGTAAGTAAGCTTCGTTTTCTTTATAGAATTTTAAAACACCTTCCCATGTAGCCCATTGAGTATCAGTATCGATATTCATTTTAACTACACCGTATGATACAGCTTCTTTGATTTCTTCTGGAGTAGAACCTGAACCACCGTGGAATACGAATGCTACTGGTTTATCAGTTGCAGTATTGTGTTTTTCAGATACGAATTTTTGACCGTTTAATAAAATTTTCGGAGTTAATTTAACATTACCTGGTTTGTAAACACCGTGAACGTTACCAAATGCAGCAGCAATAGTAAAGCGGTGTGAAACTTTAGATAATTCAGTATAAACGTAGTCAATTTCTTCTGGTTTAGAGTATAAATCTGCTGGATCACGGTGAGAGTTATCAACACCATCTTCTTCACCACCAGTAATACCTAGTTCCATTTCTAAAGTCATACCTAGTTTATCCATACGAGCTAGGTATTGTTTACATAATTCTACGTTCTCTTCTAATGGTTCTTCTGATAAGTCGATCATGTGAGAAGAGAATAGTGGTTTACCGTGTTTTTGGAAGTATTCTTCACCAGCGTCTAATAGGTGATCGATCCATGGTAATAATTTTTTCGCACAGTGGTCTGTGTGTAATACAACAGGAACACCATATTTTTCAGCTAATAAGTGAACTTGTTGAGCACCAACGATAGCACCTAAAGCTGCTTTATAGTGAGCATCAGCATCTAAGCCTTTACCAGCGATAAATTGTGCACCACCATTAGAGAATTGTACGATTACAGGTGAACGGTATTTAGCCGCTGCTTCCATTACCGCGTTAACTGAGTCAGAACCAATACAGTTTACTGCAGGTAATGCAAAGTTGTGTTCGTGACAGATTTGGAATAATTTTTGTAAATCATCACCAGTTACAACACCTGGTTTAATTACGTCTAAAACTTTAGTCATTTTAAAATTTTCTCCAATGTATGAAAAATTATTTGTTACGTTCTTCTAAAATAGCAACTGCAGGTAAAACTTTACCTTCAACAAATTCTAAGAATGCACCGCCACCTGTAGAGATGTAAGAGATTTTATCTTTCAGACCGAATAAATCGATAGCTGCTAAAGTATCACCACCACCTGCTACTGAGAACGCGTTAGATTCAGCGATTGCTTCTGCTAAATCTTTTGTACCTTTACGGAATTCAGCAAATTCGAAAACGCCTACTGGACCATTCCATAAAATAGTACCTGCATTTTTAACGATTTCTGCTAATTCAGCTGAAGAACGATCACCGATATCGAAAATCATATCGTCTGCTGCAATATCTTTAACATCTTTTTCTACAGCTTTTTCGTTTTCATCGAATTTTTTACCAACACGAACGTCAACAGGTAAAGGAACTTTAACTTGTTGTGCTAAACGTTGTGCTTCTGGTAATAAGTCATCTTCACATAAAGATGTACCAATTTCGTTACCAGCTGCTTTTAAGAATGTATTAGCGATACCGCCACCAACGATAATTTGGTCAGCTACTTTAGATAAGTTATCTAAAACAGTTAACTTAGTAGATACTTTTGAACCACCTACGATTGCAACTAATGGACGTTTAGGATCTTTTAATACTTTACCTAAAGCTTCTAATTCAGCACTTAATAAAGGACCAGCAACAGCTTCTTTAGCAAATTTTGCTACAGCGTGAGTAGAAGCTTGTGCACGGTGAGCTGTACCGAAAGCATCCATTACGAATACATCACATAATTGAGCGTATGCTTTACCAAGCTCTTCGTTGTCTTTTTTCTCACCTTTGTTAAAGCGAACGTTTTCAAGAACAACTACTTCATTTTCACCTACTTCTACCTTGTCTTTACCAACATAGTCTTTTTCAAGACGTACTTTAACACCTGGTAAAGCTTTTGCTAAGTAGTCAACTACAGGTTGTAAACTAAATTGTTCATCGTATTCACCTTCTGTAGGACGACCTAAGTGAGAAGTAATTAAAACTTTAGCTTTGTTTTCTAAAGCATATTTAATTGTTGGAAGAGTAGCAACAATACGTGCATCTGATGTTACAACGCCATCTTTAACTGGAACGTTTAAATCTGCACGAATGAATAAAACTTTATTATTGATGTCTAAATCTTTTAATTGTTTTACAGACATGGTTCTCTCCTGTAATATATTCAAACCAACGATATTATACCACGCTATTAAAAAAAATCTGTGTAAGTTGTAATCTTAATTAAACTTATATCTCTATAATGCTTAAAAAATAATAACTTAATAAAACTTTTAATCGGAATACCCAAGTAAGTTACAAGGTTATTATTCACATGGAAATATAATTTGCAAAATTTTAAACTTCTTGCAGTTTTATTGCTTAATTTATTAAAAATTAATGATTTTAGTTCAAATCCTCTGCGGAAATAAATATAGAGTAA
>NZ_NRJH01000041.1 GCF_003585925.1 Psittacicella melopsittaci | reverse complement strand
CACTAATTTAAATAATTAATCTGGAAGCTATATGGAGAGCCATTCAATCTAAGAGAATTACAGTGCTTAATAATATCTCTTCTTAAAAGTACGACACCAAGAGTAGATAGTATTTAAGCTAATGCCTAAGTCTTTAACATGCTCGCTATTACCCTAGTATTTGTTCAAGATAAAGTGAGAGTCTGACTTGAGAAAGTCTCTAGAAAGACTTAGCTTTACGACCCTTATTTGATTTACCTAACTCTAGTAGGGCTACAGCTTCGTCAAAACCGACTTTATGTAACTTAGAGAAAATACGACGGAAAGTAACTAACGAAGATAACTTTTTCTCTTCATACTCATATACTGGAGCAAGGTCTATTATTGCCTTTCTCGCCAGTTCAGAGTAGTTTATCTTTTTACCACTGTCAACATACTCATTTAAAATCTTGTTACACAACCAAATAATCTTCACCGTCACATGAGTGAACTTAGGTTTTGATTTTAGAGTTCTTGATTCTTCTGAGTTTTGTTGCGGAAATTGCGGGGAGTATGTTATATTATTTATAACGGCTTCCTTGTAAAAGTTATTGTTTTATTGTATCCTTTTTTTATTAGATATCTTAGGGAAGCCGTTTTTTTATGTCTGAATTTTAGTTGATCACTAATTTAAATAATTAACCACCTATTAATTTTTACCTTTTAAAAGAAGGTTAATTATTTTTTGCTTTGCTTATTTTGCTAAAAATAAATTTAAGCCAAAAAAAGAGGTAGCAAGAAAATCTCTTGCTACCTTGATTGGATATATAAAACTAAGCGATATTTTTCTTTAAGATCGCAAAAAGTTCACGATCTGGAATACTGTGCCATTTTAATCTTGTGCGTAGATAGCAAATAATACTTGCCGCTAATGGAATAAGGATAAATACAGTCCAGTAAGCATAGATTCCATAATTACCTACACCTAACCAGGTTGTAAAGGCAAATACACTTGCTATAGGTATAGCTATACACCATGAAACAATAAACGCAACTAAAAAGGCAAAACGCGTATCACGGAAGGAAATGAGATAACCAATAAAACTTGCATATAAACCATCAAAAAAGTTAGCAAAAGCTAAGAAAATGAAGAGGTTTTGAGCTATGTCATGCGCTTCTTGGTTATCGGTAATAAATAAGTCGGCAATATAGCTACGGAAAACAATTAAGCAAATACCTGAAACTATATTAAAAGCGACCAAAAATAAAGTGACATTCTTAAAAATGTCTTGGGCTAAATCACGACGTTTTTCGCCTAGACGACGTGATACTATACTAGTAATAGTTGCCGAACCCGAAATTGCAATTGCATAAGCAAAGGAATAGGTTGACATGCCTGCTTCATGCGCTCCAACTACTGCAGTTCCTAAATGGGCAATTAATAGTACGACCAAAGCGTAAAAACTATTTTCGAGCCAATATTGGAAAGCTGCTGGTATTCCTAGACGGAAGTCGTCTTTAATAATCTTCCATTTTGGAGAATTAACGAGTGGGCTAAAGAGCTTTAACTGCCCATAGAGGTTATTTTTATATTTAAAAATAGCCAGCATTACCGTAATATAAATAATATTAATTATGATATGGGTAAAGGCAGAGAAGGCGGGGTTGTGACCTATAATAGGGAGTTCTTGATACATAAACACCATATTAAGAGGGACAATAAGAATTAGCCCGAGAATACTAATTATTAAAGTAGGAAGAGTATAAGCAATACATGCATTTATATTTCTTAAGTGAACAATAAATAAAAATAGAGGCACATTTACGCAAGAAAGTAACATAAATGGCTTAGCTATATTTATCATTTCTTCACTCAAGTGAAATAAGTCTAAGTTAAAAGCAATAATTAAATCACAGGCAATAATAAACAAGCTAGCTAATAAAATAACATAATAGGTTTGGCGATGAATTTGCCCTACTTGACTTGCTTGCCCATTACCAAAAGCAAAGCTCATTTTGGATAAAATTATGCTTAGTAGTCCTACTCCAAGGGAGTTAAAAGACCAAAATATCGATCCAATCATGCCTATTGCAGCCATGGCTGCTACCGAAACTTTGGCAGCCATAAGTGCATTTATTACCCCAACACTCATAAAAACAAACTGAGAAGCAACTGAAGCTGGGAAAATATTAAAAAAGAGCTTCCAGTTACTTTCGTTTGGTAATGAGGTTGACGTTTTTAATTGCGACATAAATTACCACGAAATATCTTGTTTGTTAAAAAGATACTGCTAATTATAGCATAAAAAAGAGCCCCTGAAAATGGGGCTTTATTTTTCATAGGCTGCTAATTTTTGGTATAAAGTTGCGTCGTCCATGCGGTTCCACTTGAAGTGGACACGACAGTATAAAGAGGTTGCCGTAGTCATAGGAATGAGAATAAAAGCAACCCAATAAGCATAGAGACCAAAGTTACCTATACCAAAGAACCAGTCAGTAAAGGCAAACATCGAGGCTAGAGGTAAATAGATTAGCCAAGACACTGTAAAGGTAGTTAAGAAAGTATAACGACTATCACGATAGGGAATTAAATAGCCCAGTAAACAAGCATAGATGCCATCAAAAACATTAGCTATAGCCAAACAAATTAAAACATGTTGGGAAAGATTTAAAGCTACAGGATCGTTTTGGATATAGGCTCCCGCAATTTGGTGACGAAAAACGATAATAGCTATCCCAATACAAACATTAATACAAATAATTAAGGCTAAAGTATGGTGTAAAATAGCTTTAGTTAAATCTCTTCTTTGTTCACCCAGACGACGCGAAGCTATACTTGTAATACTTGCTGAAGCTCCAGCCGCAAAAATATAAACTGCAGAATAAGAATTAGCTCCACTTTGATGAGCAGCGGTTACTGAAGTACCTAGGTGAGCTAAAGATAAAGCAACTATGCCGTAAAAACTATTTTCTAACCAGTATTGAATTGAAACTGGAATACCTACTTTTAAAATGTCTTTAATTTGTTCTTTGTTAGGTTTAGCAAATAAAGGATTAAAAAGTTGTAATTTGCCATATACAGATTTTTTGTACTTAATAATTAAAAGCATTAAGCTAATATAAATTATATAAGTAAAAATATGAGTAAATGCCGAGTAACCAGGATTATGCCCAATAAGAGGTAAATCCCCATACATAAAAATGAGGTTAAACGGAATTATTAGGCAAAGGCTTAAGAGACTTAGAAGTAGAGTCGGTAAAGTATAAGCTATACAAGAGTTCAGATTTCTTAAATGCGTTATAAAAAGCATTAAAGGAATACTAAAACAACTTAAAAGCAAATAGGGACGACCTATAGCAATTAATTCTGGTTCTAAGCCAATAAGATCAAGGTTAGTGGCAATAAGGATATCTAAAATAGCTATAGCTATACTTGCTAAGGCAATAACATAGTAAGCTTGACGATGAATAGCCCCAACAAGGTGATATTTTTCTTTGCCGTAAACATATCCCATGCGTGATAAAACCACGCTTAGAATCCCTATACCCAGAGAGTTAAAGAGCCAAAGAATTGAGCCAGTTAAGCCAATAGCGGCCATAGCCGTAGTTGAAACCCGTGCAGCCATTAAAGTATTTATTAAGGCTGCGGAAATAAAGACTAGCTGAGAGGCAACTAAAGCAGGAAAGATGTTAATAAATAAGCGAAAGTTACTGATTCTCGTTTGTTCAGTTAATTGAGAAGACATATGTAAAGACCTAATAAAAGTAGTCAATCTATGAGCTTATAATAAAAGAAATTTCCTAAAAATGCTAGACGTAGATAATTAAAGATGCGGTATAATACTCAAAAAAATATAGAGACTATTATGACAAGCTATAATTTTATTTTTCATAACCAAGAGCAAACGGAAGCTTTTGCCCAAAGCTTGTGGCCTTTGGTGCGTGATCAAGCACAAAAGGCAAGCTTTAATATGTATCTTTTAGGTAATTTAGGAGCAGGTAAAAGTACATTTAGTCGAGCTTTTATTCGGGCTGCGGGATATCAAGGTAATATTCCTAGTCCTACCTATTCGATTCAAGAAGATTATCAAGTAGACAATACCACCTTATATCATCTTGATCTTTATCGTCTTTCTGATCCTTATGAATTAGATGTGCTTGGTTTTTTTGATAACCAAAAACCGCAAACGGTATTTTTAATTGAATGGCCACAAATGTTAATGCAAGATTATCCTGCAGCCTTAGTTTTTAACTGGGAACATTTACCGCAACAGCCAGAAGCACGAGCTTTAACCTTGCAAGTAGATACTAAGCAAGTGAGTGCTGCATTTTTACAAGCTCTAGAGGCTTTAAGTAAAACCTATGCGGGTTAAGCTAAATGCATAATTTCCAAGCCTAAAGCAAACGTAAAAAGGTCTGTCCTTTAAATTAAAGGACAGACCTTTTATCTAATTTCTTAGCTATCTGCTCGTTTAAAAGCAAGGCTAAAGAAGAACATTACCCCTAGACTAGCAACTATTGCTGGGCTAGTTGGGAAGCTAAAGTATAAACTGGTAGTTAAACCTATAACTATAGCAATATTACTTATAATAAATGAGTAAATAAGCATCTGTTGTGGGGATTTGGCAAAGCGACGTGCCGTAGAGGCAGGGATAATTAACAGTGCCGTAATTAATAAAGCCCCTACAAGAGTAATACTCGTTGCTACTACTAGAGCAAGTAAAATTACTAGCAAGCTTTTGTAAAACTGAACATTAACGCCTTCAACAATTGCCATTTCTTGGCTAATGAGTAAATTCATTAAAGGCTTCCAGGCTATGATTACCGCCGTGACTATAATTACGCTTAAAGCGGCAATTATATAGATGTCACTATTTTTTACCATGAGAATATCCCCGAAAAGATAATCGAGAACATCCACACGTACATATTTGGCGAGGATGCTGATAATAATAAAACCTAGAGCCAAAGAAGTATGGGCAACTATTCCGAGTAACGAATCCATATGTAAAATATGGGCTCTTTTTTCAATAAAGAAAAGAAGCAGAGTAATAATACCAACGGTAATAATTAAGCCGAGATAAAAGTTTATTTGTAACACTATTGCCAAAGAAAAACCCAGCATAGAGCCATGGGCAAGAGTATCACCAAAATAGGACATGCGACGCCAGAGGACAAAGCACCCAAGAGTCGAGGTGGAAAAAGAAAGCAAAAAAGCAGCAAGCCATGCAAATGCCATTAAGGACAAGAGAAAGGACATAACAACCTCGGTTGTAATAAATTATGATTGATGATCACCACATGGATAACCGTGGTCACAACCACAATGGTTTTGTTCTATGTGATGGTGTACCGAATTATGTGAATAAACGGCAAAGGCATCTTGAATATTGCGGGCAATAACATGACCAAAAATATTCGAAAATTCTGGATTATGAGCAATACTTTCAGGTTGACCTTCACAACAAATATGTTGATTTAAACAAATAACGTGGTCTGTGTTTCGAATTACCAACATTAAGTCATGGCTCACTAAAAGCACGGCACAATTATATCTTTGTTTAATGCGCTGAATTAAGCGATATAAATAAGCCTGGCGTTGAATGTCTACGCCTTGGGCTGGCTCATCTAAAACCAGTAACTCTGGTTCATTCATGAGGCAACGAGCTAAAAAAGCTCTTTGTCTTTCTCCCCCTGAGAGCTGGTGAATAGAAGTGTGAAGAATTTTTTCAAGATCACAATTTTCTACTAACCAGTCAAAGTTTTCTTGATTAAAACGTGGACTTAACTTTAACAGTTGTTCAACGTTCATCGGAACACTTTGATCAAAGTGAAGTTTTTGTGGTAAGTAGGCAATCCGCAGATCAGCTCTACTTTTTACAACCTTTCCTGAAGTAGGTTTAATCAGACCTAATAAGATCTTAAGAATGCTTGATTTCCCCCCTCCATTAGGACCAACAATGGTGGTAACTGTATGAGGGTAGATATTAAAACTCACATTATCAAGAATAGTTTTGTCATTATTAACCGTAAAAGAAATATGTTGTAAAGAAATTAATGGTTCTGACATAAATATTCCTCAACTACCGCAGTAGCAGATAAACTAAATTCTCTCTAAATTATACTAAGAGAAAAGAAAAATATGCAAATAATAAAATTTATTTTTTGAAAAAATTTTGCTAAAATACTTGGGAATTAGTTTAAGATTTATGCAAATACTCTTGAGAGAGCTTGTTAAATCAATTTTTACTATTATATATAATAAAGAATTTTAGTTTTTTTCTTATGGTTAACTTGATTTATTAACCTTTGATAGATTTCAGGATAGATTGTGAACATTTCTCCCGTAGAATATCCAAAACGTCGCAATTTCCTCATTATAGTACGTGTAATGTACTTAGTTGCCTTTGCCTTAATTGGTAGTGGTTTATATTACAATCATTTAAATCAGCTGCGGGGTATAGCAGCCGGCAACATAAATACCGACTATGATAACGTTGACGTAGATACTTCTAGTCGTATAGACTTACAAGATGTAAGTGATATAAAGTCTCTTACTTTAAATCGTGTAGATGATTTAATAAATAATCAAAACTTTGTTTCACCTCAACTGCAAAGAGTTTACCGTAACTTTACTGAACTAAATAGTTTAGTGGCAAACTTAAAAGACCTAAACAGCCATGAGGTACAAAGTAATCGGGAAAACATTAAAGACATTTTAACCAATGCGTTAAAATTACAATTCCCACAGGCTGAATTAAACCAAAAAGACCTAGACAACATTTTAGCTTTAAGTAAACGCAACCGCGACGGCTTAGATAACCTAAGACGTGGGCAAGTATTAACCTACTACTTCACCGAAGATGGTCAGATTAATTACTTAAGCTTTGCTAAAGATTTAAAAGTAGAAATTCGTTATATTCGTGAAGATAATGCGAGTAAACCTTACTATCGTGAAAGCTATTCGCGTCCTTCTCAAGTTAAATTAGATTCACGTTCAGGAACAGTAGGTGGAGCTGGCTTAGCTGGTGCTCTTCGTGCTATGGGAATTGCTGATAGTACTGCAAGTGCAATTAATGAAATTATTAGCATGCAGTTAAATGGCGGTTCGGTACAACGTAACGCCTCAGTAACTATTCTCTCGAATCGTGAATATGTGGGTGATAAACTTTATAATGATTCTTACCGTAATGTGCAAGCGGTTAAAGTAACTCAAGGTGGCAATAGTTATTATGCCTTTTTATATCGTGGCTCTTGGTATGATGCCAAAGGACAACGTCCACAACAAATGGTATTTAACCGATATCCATTTATTGGGAAAACCCCAACGATAACTTCAGGCTTTAATCCAAATCGTCGTCACCCAGTTACCGGACGCTTACGTCCGCATAACGGAATTGACTTTGGTTTACCTATACGTACGCCTATTTACGCTCCAGCTGATGGTCGAGTAACAAAAGTAGCTTACCAAGCACGTGGAGCAGGACGTTATATAGTAATTGAACATGATCGTACTTATACTACGGTGTATATGCACTTATCGTCAACGCCGTTAAGTGTAGGGCAAAGAGTACGTCGTGGGCAATTAATTGCTTATTCAGGTAACTCAGGTTTAACTACTGGTCCACATTTACACTATGAAATTCACGTAAATGGAGTACCACGTAATCCACGTACAGTAGCCTTACCGCAAGGAAGAAGCAATAGTAATGTAACTAATGTTACTGCTTTCAAAAACTTAGCTTCTAACTACTTAAATCGTTTAAAATAATAAAATAGGAAGGAGATCTTTTTATCTCCTTCCCTTTTTTTTGCCATAAAAAAAGTCCCCTGCATTGCAGAGGACAATTTTTTTATTTGCCAACAACTTCAAGAACAAAAACTTCTCTTTGTGAGCCTAAGCGGAATGGCGATCCCCAGAAGCCCCAGCCACTAGTGGTGAAAAAGTGACTGCTTTCTTTTTGTTTGTAGCCATAAGCAAGTTCATAAATTGAACTTACCACGTAATTCATAGGGAACATTTGTCCGTTATGAGTATGTCCAGAAACTTGAATATCTACTTTATTGCGTGTAGCTTCATCAAGATAAGGACGGTGATCCATAACAATTACAGGTAGGTTTTGCGTTTTAAAACCTTGAAGAATTTGGCGTAAAGGTTTACGGTAAGGGTTAGTTTGATCTTCTCGACCCACAAGGATAAAACTATTATTAATTACTACAGCTTGGTCACGTAAGAGTTTAATATTTGACAGCTCTATAGCTTCAATATTTTGCTTAAGCAGACCATAGAATTCATGGTTACCTAAAGAGGCATAAACTCCTAGAGGAGCATGAAGTTGCTGTAAGTCTTTTTCCATTTGATATTTATAGAAAACGGCAGCGTCATCATTAATAATATCGCCTGGTAAAAGAATCAGATCTGGTTTTACTTGCTTGTTAACCTCAACCAATTGTTGAATAGCTCTATTGCCAACTAAATAATCTAGGTGCAGATCAGCTGCCACTAAAATTTTTAAAGGTTGAGCTAAAGGCTTATCTACTTCCACACGGTATTCGCGGATAGCTGGCGAATGGGCATTATGCCATGCGTAGGCTAGAAGAGCAAAATAACCTAGAGGAATTAAGCATTTAAAAAAGACTGGATAACGCGAGCCAGTAACCTTGTGGGCAAAAATTAGCACCACCGAGGATAAAAAGAACATCCAGAGCAAGGTCAGATACATGACAAAGATCATGAATCCCCACGAGCTTATACGATTAACGGCAATAATGAGAAGAGAATTACCTAGGATTAAAATTAAAGCATAAGCAAGCCAAAGTACTTTGGTACGACGTTGTACTACCCAGCGGATGACTAAAATTAAAAATATTTGTAATAATTCGAAAGCCGATATGATCATTAAAAGTATCAACCAGCGGGGCATATCCTACCTCTCTAGAAATAAAAATGTTGAATTGAGAACCACACCTAATCTAAGTTATAATACTTATTTATTTTACACGGTTTTAGGCGATAAGTTATGTATTTTTTAGTAATCGCTATTTGCGCCAGTGTTGCAGTATCTTTACTTTTAAAACTTGTGCGTAAGACAAAAATCGAGATAGCACAAATAGTTTTTTGGAATTATATTGCGGCCGCTTTAATAGCATATTTTTTCCTTGATTATAATAATATAGATGCAAAATCTATAATCCTCAAGAGCAATTTATACTTATTTTTTGCATTAGGTTTACTTTTACCTAGTGTTTTTATTTTTATGGGTAAGGCAGTGCAAAGCTCGGGAGTAGCTAAGGCTGATACTGCTAATCGCCTTTCTCTGATTCTTGGTATTATTGCTAGCTTTGTTTTATTTGGTCAGGCACTAAATTATATTACCATAGGAGCGATAATTCTAGCTTTTATTGCCTTACTGATGCTTTTAAATAAACCTAAAGTTCCATTACGCTTAGATTTTAAATCGCAAGAGCAACATACAGCTGTGTGGTTGTTTTTAGTTTGGTTAGGCTATGGGGTAATAGACATAATATTTAAAATTATGGCCGTAAAAAATACAATTGCTTTATTAGGCGGAGTATTTGTTCTGGCAGCCATTTTAATGTTTATTTACCTTTTACTTACCCGAACCAAGTTTAATTTTTCTTCGCTTTTAGTTGGACTTCTTTTAGGTTGTTTAAACTTTACAAACATTTATACTTATATTCGTGCTCACCAAGAGTTACATCAAGAAACAGCTTTTGTTTTTACGACCATGAACATTGGCGTAATAATCTTGTCTCTGGTAGCTGGAATTATTTTCTTTAGAGAAAAACTTACAAAAATCAATCTTTTAGGGATTGTAATTTCTCTCTTTGCTATTTTTGCTTTATATTATGGTAGTCGCTTAATTTAGTTACAAGAGACTTTTTTTTCTAAAAGTTTGTGATTTTTCTTAAATTTATTTGTCTAAATAAAAGTCTGGATTAAGAAAAACTAAGCATTAGTTTGTAGAAAAGACTATAATATAAGCGGTAAGTTTTAGTTTGATTATAATAATCCAAGTTAAATATCACTTTTCTTGATTTTTCAAGATAATTTACATTCAAAAATTTTTAAAAATAAATAAAAGTAGTGTTGTATGGCTTTTAATTTAAATAAATACGAATATAACTGTTATCATCATAACTTCGAAGAAGCTGCACGTCAGTTCATTGGTTTTTTACGTGATTTAGATGGTGACTTAGGGAAGTTAACCGAAAAATTTACTGCTAATGTTCCTGTATTAGCGTTAAATGATCAACTAACCGAACACTTTTTATCAAGAATTATTAGTGCGACTACGTACTTATTCTTACATAAAAACTTCACAATCAGTGATCATGGCTTTAGTCAAATGATTTACCTTCAACGTTGGGTAGAGATGATGTTTGCGGCGTCTCCGTTCCGTAATGCTGATCACATTATTCAAGCTTTCAACCAAAGTGAAGATGCTAACAATCCTGTAATCGGTGGGGAAAACCTAGCTAAATTTGCTATGTTCTATCTTCCAGATTCAAACGTACCTCTAAACTTTGAAGGTCTATGGCAAGTAAATCGTCACTTAACATGTCAATTATGCTTTGCTTTATTATCTCCACGTTTATTAGGTACTCAAGCAGCTCATGACAAACGTGAATTACTTTTACAATGGTTACCTGAAAAACTCTATGAACTAGATTCATTAGATTCAGTTCCAGTTTCTATCCTTCACGATGTTTACATGCACTGTTCATATGCAGATACACCAAAACGTCACGATATTAAAAAACCACTTAACCGCTTAATGCGTTTACAATTAGAAAAAGCTGGTATTGGTGACGTTCCTAACTTACCTACAGAAGTTAAAGAAGGTGAAAAACCTGTATTATTAGTGCTTTTAGAATGGTTCTCAGGCGGTCACTCAATTTGGCGTACTCACTCACGTTGTATTGACGAAGCACGTAAAGAGTTCCACGTAATCGGTATGGGTCTAGAAAACCGTGTAGGTAAAGAAACTCACGGCGTATTTGACGAATATATTCCAATCAAAGACAATATTCCATTATTTGAACAAGTTAAATTTGTTCGTGATGTAGCTGAACAATGTGGTGCACACGTATTCTACATGCCATCAATTGGGATGTTCTTAAACTCAATTTTCATGACATGTTTACGTATTGCTCCAGTACAAATGGTAGCTCTAGGTCACCCAGCTACAACTAACTCTCCGTACATTGATTATGTAGTAGTAGAAGATATTTATGTTGGTGAAGACACACCTAAATGCTTCTCTGAAGAATTAATGCGTCTACCAAAAGATATTTTCTATCGTCCTTCAATGTTTGCTCAGGATTTAGATTTAAATACTAAACGTGAATTTGATCCTGAAGTGGTTAATATCGTAATGGCTGCAACTATTATGAAATTTAACCCTAAACTATTACAAACATTAAAACAAATTCTTGATAAATCTAAGAAGAAAATCCATTTCCACTTCTTAATTGGTCAAGCAATTGGTCTTACCCATATGCACATTAAAAATATTATTCAACAAGCATTAGGTAAAGACAATGTAACTGTTCACGAACACAAAGGTTATAAAGAATATATGAACATTATGTCAAAATGTGATATGTTCTTAAACCCATTCCCATTCGGTAATACTAACGGTATTGTGGATACTATTACTGCAGGTTTACCAGGTATTTGTAAAACTGGTCCAGAAGTATTTGAGCACATTGACGATGGTTTATTCCACTACTTAGGTTTCCCTGAGTGGACAGTAGCTAAAACAACTGAAGAATATGTTGAAGCAGCTCTACGTATGATTGAAAACCCATTAGAGCGTTTAAACATTGCTCAACAATTCTCAGGTAAAGATAAGGTAGAAAAATTCTTCCAAGGTGATGCTTCATGCATGGGTCGTATGATGCGTGAGCGTCTAGACAAAGCTCTAGCAAAAAACAAACCACAAGTAGAAGAAAAAGCTCCTGCTAAAGCAACTAAAGCTAAAGCAACAAAAGCTAAAACTACTAAAGCTAAAGCAGAAAAAACTACCAAAAAATCAAAAAAATAAGAAAAAAGTTAGCCTAACCTCTGGTTGGGCTCTTTTTTTATCGTTTTTTCTATGTTATAATAGCCAAGTCATAAAAAAAATGGGACCATAGCTCAGTTGGTCAGAGCAGGCGACTCATAATCGCTTGGTCCACGGTTCAAGTCCGTGTGGTCCCACCATTTTTTCTTAGCTGCACATTAGGTGTAGCATTTTTTTTGCCCTAAAATTGCAAAATAGTGGTAAAATAAGGGCAAAAAATACAATTCCAGTTTCACTTTTATCCAGTCTAATTTATGTTGACTAATATATTTTTAGTAATCCTTATTGTAGGTGCAATCTTATTAGATTTTCGTACCAATCTTTATTTAAAAGTAACTAAAGAAGCTAAGGCTGTAATTAACTATAAGCGTGAACTAAAACCTTTTGTTTTAGTTTTTATTGCTTTAATGATTTTTGCCATTTTCAAATCGCAAGATGATGTATTTACCCAGACATTAGCTTTTATAGTTATGCTTCTGGTAATAAAAATTAGCTATTTAAATCCTCATCGTATAGTTGTCAATGAAAATAGTGTGGCAACTAAATACGGGGTAATTCCTAATGAAGCTATAGCTGATTTTAAAGTTGATGAAAAGAACCAGTTAGTTATTCAAATTCAGGGTATGCCACGTGCCTTTAAGTTTAAACCTAAAGGGCAAAAGGATTTTGATACGATTTTATACTGTGCGGAAAAACTAAATCTAGGCAATGCTAAAGAAGTTATTCAACGTCATCGTCTTGCCCAAATTGCTTCCCAAGCACGTGGGGTATTTTTACTGCATGGCGTAACCAAAGATTATGACTGGGGCGGTAAAGAGTATTTAGCCCAAGAGTATGGTCTCGAAAAACAACAAATTGCTGAAGTTTGGTATGGTACTCATCCAAGCGGACAGGCGAGCATAGTTATTCCTGGGGCACAGTTAGAATACCTAACTAGCCGTTTTTATGCCCAAAACCCAAACCAAGATCCAATTGAAGTAGATGCACATCAAGATTATAATGTGCTCTTAAACTACAATATTGCTTATGGGCAACCTCTAGTTCAGGGGCAAGATGAGCAAGTACGTAATGAAGGTTTACCTTTCTTATTTAAAATTCTTGACGTAGCTCGTCCTTTATCGATTCAAATTCATCCAGATAAGCAAACGGCTGAGCAAGGTTATGCTCAAGAAGATAAACTTGGGATTAACCTAAAAAGTGCTAATCGTACCTTTAAGGATAAAAACCATAAACCTGAATTTGGGATGGCTTTAACGCCTATGTACTTACTACATGGTTTTGATAGTAAAGAAAATGTTCTTGCTAAACTTGAAGGTAAACCAGCTTTAGCCCAATTAAAAGAATTTATTGCTAGTCGTGAGTTAGGGCAAGCTTATGCCGAACTTTTCACTAAGTCAAAAGCAGAATTAAAAGAGCTTCTTGGTGAGCATATTCAGACGGCAGTAGAACTTTATGACAATCTAATTGAACGTCAATTAGAAGCAGCGGATATAACTACTTTCACTTATGACCAAGACGGTTTAAATGTAGAGCTGGCAAATCAAGATCCAGATTACTGGGTAGCCTTTACTTATAAAAGCTTATGCATGGAACTTGATAATCTTGATGTAGGTTTAATTAGTTTTTACATTTTCAACCTCGTTAAACTCGAACCTTTCCAAGGTATTTATCAAGGGCCAAATATTCCGCATGCTTACTTAAGAGGACGTTTAGTTGAAGTTATGGCTAACTCTGACAATGTAGTACGTGGTGGCTTAACGACAAAACACATAAATAGCGAACTTTATTTACGTTTAGTTGATACGCAAGCGGTGACACCAAAAATCTATGCTCAAGGTGATTATGATTTACCAAGTGAAGAATTTACTTACAAGCTTGTTGAGTTAAATAATAATGATACTTATCAAACTGACAATGCTTCAATTTGGTATTTCTTAAATGCTCAAGGTACTCTTGAGTTTAATGACCAAAGCGTACATGCACAAAGTTTAGCAATTAAATCTAATCAAGCAGTGTTTGCTTCTGTAGATCGCAAGGTAACCTATAAAGGCGAAAAAGCTTTAGTGGTAATTGCGAGTGTAAAATAATTACTTAAAGTCTTTGGAGCAGGCTCCAAAGACTTTTTTCAACATTTATCTAAGTATGGAACAAATTAATTTAGAAGGCGTAGAATGGCAAAGTAAAATGACGCGTCACGATTTAAAAGTGCGTCATAAGATTATTCAAAAAATTCGTCAATTTTTTGATAATAAGGGCTTAATCGAAGTAGAAACTCCAATTTTAGCTCAAGCAGCAGTTACCGATGTGCATTTAGATAGTTTTAAAACTGAGTACATGGGCAAAGAGTATTTTTTAAATACGTCACCTGAGTTTGCTATGAAGCGTCTTTTAGCGGGAGGATCGGGACCAATTTACCAAATTTGTAAATGTTTCCGTTATGAGCCTACAAGTAAAAAGCATAATCCTGAATTTACCATGCTCGAATGGTATCAACCTAACTATACGTTACAACGCTTGCTCGATGAAGTAGAAGAGCTCTTTCATGTCTTTTTTAACTTTGAGATGCTCGAACGCTATACCTATGAATTTATTTTTAAAAAGTATCTAGGTTTTTCTCCTTTAACTGCCAACCATAAAGAACTGGCTGAGCATGCCAAAAATTTTGGCTTATACCACGCGGACAAATATGACAAGGATACAATATTAGAGTTTTTATTTAGTACTTGTATTGAACCATTTTTAGGGCAAAATAATCCTGTAGCTATTTACAATTATCCTGCGAGTCAGGCAGCTCTAGCCCAAATTACTGCCGAAGATCCACGTACAGCTCAAAGGGCAGAAGTCTTTTATAAAGGCATAGAATTGGCCAATGGTTTTTACGAGTTAACTAACTGGGAACAACAAAAGCAACGTTTTCATGCTGATCTCTATCAACGCTCAACAAATAACCAAGAGGCTATAGCCGTAGATAAAAAGCTTTTAGCGGCTTTAAAACATGGTATGCCTGAGTGCTCGGGTATAGCTTTAGGGCTCGATAGATTTATTATGCTGGCAATGCAAGAGGCAAGTATTGCCGAAGTTATTTCCTTTACCATAGAGCAAGCATAAGATGAGTTTAACAAGTGTAAACATTATTGGTGCAGGTGCTTCGGGCTTGTTTTTAGCTCATTTACTTGCCCAACATAAATTGCAAATTAATATTTTTGATCTTGGCAAAAAGCCTGGACGTAAAATACTTATTTCGGGTGGTGGCTTTTGCAACTTTACTAATCTCGAAGTAGACAAAGAAAACTATTTAAGTAACAATAGATTCTTTGCTATTTCTGCTCTTAAAGGCTTAACTAACTGGGATATAATTGCTCAATTTAGTCAAGCCCAAATAGAAATGCAAGTTAAAGAAGAGCAAAAGTATTTTACTGCCCAAGGGGCTAAAGCTATAGTTAACTATTTGCTCGAAAAAATAGAAACTAATGCTTTATATTCTCAAGCTCAGGTTAACTGGCATTGGCAAACGGCAATTAGCGATCTGTATCAAGAAGAAAATAATATAATTCTCGTAGATCAACGCCAAAATAAATATTCTAGTCCACTAGCGGTAATTGCTTCAGGAAGCTTGGCTTATCCGCGTTTACAAGTTAGTACTTGGTATAAGGATCTTGCTATCTTAAAGCAAACCGACAAAGCTCCTTATTTGCCTGAACGTCCAGGTTTAGTGCCTCTGGCCTATTGTGGAGAAAATAGTTTTTACAAGCAAATTATGGGCTGTAGTGTTTTTGTGCGTGCTTCTAATGCCAGCAAAAGTAAAAGCTTTACTCATAATCTCCTTTTTACCCATCAAGGAATTAGTGGTCCAGCGGTATTACAAATTTCTAACTATTGGCAACCAGGAGAAAAAGTTTATTTAAACTTTTTACCTCAGCTAGATCTAGGTGATCTTCTCGCTCAAATTAGACAGCAAGGCAAGTTAAATTTTTCTTTTGCCCAATATACAGTAGAAGGAGATGCTGATTACACCCAAACTGCCAATGCTCAAGTAGAAATAAGTATTAGTGCCAAGGCTTTAGTAAAAAATCTCTTGCATAAAATTTTACCTAGTTCCCTAGTAGAACTTTGGGAAAAAGTGCAAGCTCACAATAAGTTAACTACTCATATAGTTAAAAAAATTCAACCTCTATTTAAGTTACAAATAGCCCAATTAAGCAATGCCCAAATTGAGCTTTTATGTCAGTTTATTCAAGAGCATGAGTTTTTAGCTCTTGAAGACAATGGCTATGATAAAGCCGAAGTTATGTTAGGGGGAATAAATACCGAGTTAGTTTCCTCAAAAACTATGGAATTTAACCATGTTCCAGGCTTATATGCCATAGGCGAAGTGCTCGATGTTACAGGGCAACTTGGAGGCTATAACTTCCAGTGGTGCTGGTCAAGTGCTTATGCTTGTTACAAAGGAATTTGTGCTAAATTAGGATTAGAAATTTAAGAGCTGAAAAAAATTCAGCTCTTTTTTTATTTTTACTCTTGCAAAATTATTAAATTTGTTATAGTATAAATATACAAGTTTTATTTTTTTATTTAATTAGGAATTTTTTACTATGAAACTCAGTAGAAGTTTTAAAATATATCAATTAAGTAGTAACAATTTCACTCAAATCGTTTCTGCTCATCATCACCATCATCACCATCACTAATTTGCAACTAAAGTTACTCTAGCCCTTAGAGTAAGTTAGTTCGTACCTCTATGCATGCCTACTTCTAGGCAATCGCAAAAAAATTTCCCATTTTTTTAATTTTACTTTTTTTGGTTCTTCAACCATTTTTCATTGGTTCTTTAACCTTATTTGTATTTGGTTCTTTAGCCATTTTACTTTTTGGTTTTTTGACCATTTTTGTTTTTGCCATGGCATCTTTTTCGAACTTTAAAAATACTTTGTTTTTTTAAGACAAGGTCTCTTTAGCTTAGGCTTATTCTCTCTATGCCCGAGTTTTTTTAGAAAAAGTTTGCTTTTTAGAATATTCATCTTAGAGGTAAGCTCTAATGATGTAAGGATGATGTGATTATGAAACTATTTCAAACTTTTGTAACTGTAACAACTTTAATTGCTTCTATTTTTACTTCTGCTAATGTTTTAGCTAATACACCACAAAGAACTTTAACTATAGGTATTGAAGACGGTTATTATCCGTATGAATACACCAACGAACAAGGTCAATTCACAGGCTTAGATGTAGAGTTAATTACCTTTGTTTGTCAGCAAATGCAAGTTAATTGTGTTTTAAAACGTGGTGCTTTTGAAGGTTTAATTCCTGAATTAATTTTTAGAAAAACTGATCTGGTTATTTCTGCTTTAGCAATAACTGATGAACGTAAAAAACGTATAGACTTTAGTACTCCTTACATTGAAGCTAAACCTGGAGTATTTATTGTTAATCAAAATAATGCTCCTGGACAAATAGAACAACTTAAAGTAGTAGGAGTACAACAAGGTACTACTTTAGCGGTGTATTTAAAACAAGCTCTACCAAAAAATGTGCAAATTAAAATGTACCCTTCTTTTGATACAGCAATGTTAGATTTAAAAGGAGGTCGAGTAGACGCTGTATTTGAATCTATTGACGTAAGTGCAAAATACCTCAATGATCAAACTAACCGCGTGCAAGTATTAGGCGAACCTGTATATAGTGATCTTATTTCTCAAGGTACAGCTATTGCCGTACGCAAAGGTAATACTGAACTTCTTGCGCAAATTAACGCAGCTTTAGAACAAGCTAGAAGTCAAGGATTATTAACCCAACTTTATGCGAAGTATGATCTTAATCAAGATGACAAAGTATTTTTAGCAAAACAATAAAAATTTGTTAAAATGAGTAACGCATAAACAACAAACAAATTAACGAGGAACATATGTCTTATATTAAAAAAATGTTAACCGCTTGTGCTTTAGGTGCTTCAGCTCTTTCTTTTGCGCAAGCAAATGCAAATAATATCCCTTCAACTTTAACTATTGGTATTGAAGACGGTTATTATCCGTACGAATATTTAAATGAACAAGGTCAGTTCACAGGCTTTGATGTAGAGTTAATTAACTATATTTGTGCTGACTTAGGTGTTACTTGTAAACTAGATCGCGGTGCGTTCGAGGGCTTAATTCCAAATCTACTGTTTAAAAAGACTGATATGGTAGTGTCAGCTTTATCTATTACTGATGAACGTAAAAAACGCGTAAACTTTACTAGCGCTTATATTGATCCAATTCCAGGCGTATATATTGTAAATAATAATTCTCCACTTAAGAGTGTAAGTGAATTAAAAAATATTGGTGTGCAACAAGGTACTACCTTACAAGTTTATTTACAAGAACACGTTCCTAATGTAACTTTAAGAACCTATCCTTCTTTTGATACAGCTATGCTGGATTTAAAAGGTGGGCGTGTGCAAACAGTATTTGAATCTTTAGATGTAGCTAATAAATACTTAAAAGATCCAAGTCAAAGAGTAAAAGTACTAGGGCAACCAGTATATAACCCAATGATTTCTCAAGGTTTAGGTATTGCTGTACGTAAAGAAGATACAGCCTTACTTGAAGCCTTAAATAAATCTATTGCAAAATTAAAAGCTGACGGTACTTTAGAAAAATTAAAAGAAAAATACGGTATTGACGATAAACCTTTAGAGCAATAAAATGTTTTTACTATATCCTTCAGGTGGTTTAGGCAACCAAATGTTTATGATCGCATCCACTTATGCTATGGCTCGGGCTACAGCCCAAAGGTGGTATGTAAATAATGATGTGCATAGTTTAATTCAGGGCAGAACCTTTCCTAATTATATTAATAATATTTTTTGGCAAGTTCCGCTTGCAACTAAAGAACGTATTGCCATTATAGGTGCCATGATCGATGACTTACATGTTGTAAGTGATCTGACCGTTGACTTACCTGGAGAGCATGTGTTATTTCCGCTTAATCCTTTTGAGCGTCAACATGTTCATGTGGTTATAGATAGTCATCTCATGAGCTATCATTACTTTAAGCACTATCGTCCTGATATTCTTAAACTCTTTAGTCTCCCGCCTGAACAAGAAGCAGAATTACAAGCTCTCGAACAAGAATACTTAGGTTCGAGTTTGCCTACTGTTTCTTTACATGTGCGCCGTGGTGACTATTTAAGATTTCCCGATGTTTGTCGGGTGCTCGAAGCTGACTATTATCATTTAGCTCTAGAAAAATTTGCTCATTTAGAAAAATTTAAGCTCATAGTTTTTTCTGATGATATTCCTTGGTGTGAGCAGGCTTTTACCTATCCACAAAACTGTGCCCAAGTGGTTTATATTCCTGAGCAAATTCCTGATTATCTGGCAATGATGTTAATGAGTCGTTGCCAACATAATATAATTGCTAACTCAACCTTTTCTTGGTGGGGAGCTTATTTAAATCCTAACCCTGAAGCAAAAATTATTTCTCCAGAGCGTTGGTTTAATGACCCTAAAATGAAAAATACTTATATGTTAGCCAATAACTTTGAAATCATTACAGATGAGCAAATTAAAAATAAAACCTTCGGTTAAACAACCGAAGGTTTTATTTTAGCTAAATTTACTTGATCGGCAATAACTTGCCCTTCACTAATGGTTATAATTCTATCAACTAGAGGTTTTACCGCTTCGAGGTCATGGGTAACAATTAACATAGTTTGTTGTTGTTCTTTTAAGTAGTTAACTACATTAGCAGCATTTTCTGGATCTAAGGCAGAAAGAGGCTCATCAAGTAATAAAATTGAGCGAGGGAATAAAAAGCCCCTTGCTAGAGCTGCACGTTGCAATTGTCCTCCTGAACAGCTTTTTGGGAGTTTATCCTTAACTTCGCTAATATTGAGGTAGGAGAACATTTGCTCAATTTGTTGTTGCTGTTGGGCTTTAGGTAATTTACTGTGAGTAAAAGCTAAGGCAACATTTTTATACATATTTAAGTGGGGAAAGTGGTTGTTATCTTGGAAAACTAAAACACAACCACGTTCACTTGGTAAAGTACGACTTACTTCTTTATCGTTAATATAGATTTTACCCTTTTGTAAGGGAATAAAGCCTGCAATTAGGTTAATTAAAGTAGACTTACCTGCTCCAGATTGACCAATAATTGCTACTTTTTGTCCTTGGGGGATTTCTAAGTTAAAAGTAAATTCTTGTTTGCCTCTTTGTAAGAGAACATTTTCTAATCTAATAGTCATAAGGGGAAAAAAGTTAAAAGCTTGACTTTATTATACTCATAATAGCTTAATTTTTGCTTAAAAAAATAGAGAGAACGGTTAGGTTCTCTCTTTATTTTTTATTGCACTGGGGCAATAGATTTGTCGGCAATTATGTAGTAGTCACGCATATAAGTAAATGGTAAAGTACCATTAAAACCGCCTAAAGCAGGAGATTTTACAATTACACGCGAACTAAGTAAAAATGGAATTACTGGCACTTGTTCTTGTAAAATAAGATTCATTTGCTCATAAATTGCCTGACGTTGTCTGTCATCTTGGGTGTTATAAGCTTGATTGTATAACAGGTTAAATTCCTCGTTACTCCAGCCAGAAAAGTTATTGCTATTACCTGGGGTAAAGACATTGAAAAAGCTAGCTACATGATAGAAATCAGCATTCATAATGTAAAAAGCTAAATCAAAATCATACTTTTGGATTTTAAAGTAGTAGGTAGTTAAATCATTAGCAACAAGGTTAATTTTTATTAAGCCCTGAGAAAAGTCACTTAGCATACTACTTATAGCAATGTTATTTCGATCAGCTTCATTGCCTCGCGTATAGAGCCAAGAAAGAACTAAAGGTTTTTCTTTAGTATAGCCAGCTTGTTTAAGTAAGCTAATAGCTTGAGCAATATTTGCTTGGCGTTGCTGTGGATCAAGTAAATTTGTTTGTTCACTTTGTTCTTGACCATCAGCAAGAATTTTTGGGGCTACTATAGTGGTTGGCGTATAAAAACGATAGAATTTTTGGGCAATAAAGTTGCGATCGATCAGCAAGCTTAAAGCTTGACGCACGCGCACATCTTGTAAAGCTGGTTTACGCGTATTGATTACTATAGAATAGGTTGAAGGATAAGGCTCGGCAATAATTTCATCTTTGCGCTCTTTTAATGCTTGCTCTATATATTGGGCAGGAATACGAGCGGTAAGAAAATCGCCTGCTAAATACTTCATATACGAACTTGTCCCTTTAGGTAAAACTTCGTAATTAATTTTAGTAATATAAATGTTTTGTCTATCCCAATAGTCATCACGTAAAGTAAAGGAAACTAGCTCATTGAGTCGATTTACTTTTAACGCATAAGGTCCATTAGAAACTATATTGCTCGGGCTAGTCCAAGATTGACCATATTTTTCAATAATATCTTGGCGTACAGGAGCTGTAGGTAAAAGAGTTAAAGTGTCTTCTAACCATGGCGTAGGTTTGCTTAGATGCAATACTAAAGTAAAGTCATCTTTGGCTTCTACCCCAAGACTAGTTGCAGGTAGAGTTCCAGCCCGAATTTGTTCACTATTTTGCAGATTTAAAGCAGAGATATAATCTGCTCCTAAGCTTGCCGTTTTAGGATCAATAATTCTTTGCCATGCATAAACGTAATCTTGAGCTTTTACAGGTTGACCATCAGTCCAAGTTGCTTGAGGACGTAAATAGAAAGTCCAAGTTAAGCCATCAGCACTAGTTTCCCAGCGCTCAGCTCCTACTCCGACTATTTTACCTGTATAGTCTTGACGTAACAAAGTATCAAAAAGACTTTTTTGTACTTGTTGAATTGACCAGTCTACATTAATACCAGGATCTAAAGACTCTGGGGTACGCGAAATTGCATAGCCTAGCTCTTGTTTGCTTGCAAGTTTTGTACCAGGGGGAAGAATAACACTAAATGCCTGAGGAGTGATAAAAAGAATTAGACTGCAAAGTCCAATTAAGTATTTAACGATTTTCAATATTTCTAGTCCTTTTTCCGAGTAGAAGGGTAATTTTTGTCAAAAATATTGACCTGTATATTATAACTTATGAGCATAGATCAAGATAGATATATTTTTGATCAAAAAGAATCAATTTTGCTCTTACAAAGTGTGATCTATGCCATAATTCCGACAAAATTATCATTTTTGTTGTTTTAAATTCATATAATTGAATTAAATGCACATTTTAAATATGTTTACTTTAATTATTATAAAGTTATTCCAGATAAAATAATCATGACTCTGAGTAGGAAGGCATATATCTATGGCACGTGAAATAACAAAAGATGATATTGCTCAGTTAGTTGAGTATGTGGGAGGTAGAGATAACATTATCTCAGTAACCCACTGTGTGACGCGTTTACGCTTTGTTTTAAATCAGCCTGAAAAAGCAGATGTAAAAAAACTCGAAAATCTAGCATTTGTTAAAGGGTGTTTTACTAATGCAGGGCAATTCCAAGTAATTATTGGACCTGAAGTTGGCAGATACTATCAAGCTCTTCTTGAGTACACAGGCTTAAAGAGCATAAGTAAAGATCAATTAAAAGTTCAAGCTCGACAAAACCAAAAATGGTATGAAGCTTTAATTTCTCACTTTGCTGAAATCTTTATTCCATTACTCCCTGCCTTAATCTCTGGGGGTCTTATTTTAGGTTTCCGTAATGTTATTGGGGATATCCCAATGATCGACGGGCAAACCTTAACGCAAGTATATCCTGCCCTTGATACTTTAAATTCGTTCTTATGGTTACTTGGAGAAGCAATTTTCCACTATCTTCCTGTAGGTATCTGTTGGTCAACAGTGCGTAAAATGGGGGGAACACCAATTCTGGGCATTATTCTTGGTATAACCTTAGTTTCCCCACAACTAATGAACTCTTACGGTTTAGGTAGTGTAACTCCTGATGTATGGGATTTTGGTTTATTTAGTATTGAAAAAGTAGGTTACCAAGCTCAAGTTATCCCAGCAATTTTAGCAGCTATGGCTTTAGCATGGATCGAACGTGGCTTACGTAAAGTTATTCCTAGCTTCTTAGATCTAGTTTTAGTCCCTATTTTAACTTTACTTATTGGTGTAACTTTAGCTCATGCTTTAATTGGACCTCTAGGACGTGAAATAGGTGATGGCGTAGCTTATGTAGTTAAACTAGCAATGACTGGTAGCTTTGCTCCAATAGGTTCGGCACTCTTTGGTTTCTTCTATGCTCCATTAGTAATTACAGGAGTACACCAAACAACCTTAGCAATTGATTTCCAGTTAATCCAAAACATGGGTGGTACTTCCGTATGGCCATTAATTGCCCTTTCAAATATTGCGCAAGGTTCGGCAGTACTAGGTATTATTTTAATTTCTCGTAAACAAAATGAACGTGAAGTATCTGTACCTGCATGTATTTCAGCTTACTTAGGAGTAACCGAACCTGCAATGTATGGTATTAACTTACGTTACCGTTTCCCAATGCTTTGTGCTATGATTGGTTCAGGGATTGCGGCTTTTGTGAGTGGTTTATTTGGCGTTCTCGCTAATAGTGTGGGCGTAGGTGGTTTACCAGGTATTCTTTCAATTCAACCTATCTACTGGGGTGTATTTGCTCTTTGTATGTTAATTGCAATTGTAGTGCCAGTGGCTCTAACTGTTATTGTTTACAAACGTCGTCAAGCTAAAGGTACTTTAGCAGCTTAATTGGTTTTTGTAGGTCTATGGTAAATAGACCTACACTTATGTAAAAAGGAATTACAAATGGAAAATTGGTGGCAACAAGGAGTTATTTATCAAATCTATCCTAAAAGTTTCCAAGATACTACAGGTTCGGGAACAGGAGATATTGCGGGCATAATTTCCCGTTTGGATTATTTAGCTCAGCTGGGCGTAGATGCGATTTGGTTAACTCCGATGTATGTTTCTCCTCAAGTAGATAATGGTTACGATATTGCTGATTATTATGCTATAGATCCTAGCTATGGTACTTTAGAGGATTTTGAGGAGTTAGTTCGTCAAGCTCATGCTCGTAATATTCGCATAATTATGGATATGGTTTTTAACCATACTTCAACGCAACACCAATGGTTTATTGAGGGGCAAGATCCGAATTCTCCTTATCATGATTATTACATTTGGCGCGAGCAAGCAAATAACTGGCAATCAAAATTTGGTGGCAATGCTTGGCAGTGGAATGAAAAAGCACAAAAATACTATCTGCACCTTTTTGCCGTTGAGCAAGCGGATTTAAATTGGGAAAATCCCCAAGTTCGCGAAGAAATTTATAAAATTTGTAACTTCTGGGCAAGCAAGGGCGTTGACGGTTTACGTTTAGATGTAATTAATCTGATTTCTAAAGATCAGAGTTTTGCCAATGATGAGCAAGGGATAGGAAAAAGATTCTATACCGACGGTCCGCGCATTCATGAGTTTTTACAAGAACTAAATCAACGCGTGTTAAGTCCATGTAAACTTATGACCGTAGGGGAAATGTCTTCGACAAGTCTTGAAAATTGTCAAAAATATGCCAACTTAGAAGGTACTGAATTGTCGATGACCTTTAACTTCCATCACCTCAAAGTAGATTACCCGCAAGGAGAAAAATGGACCTTTGCTCAACCTGATTTTGTTGAGTTAAAGCAAATTATTTCTTACTGGCAACAAGGGATGCATAATAAAGCCTGGAATGCTACTTTTTGGTGTAACCATGATCAACCGCGCGTAGCTAGTCGCTTTGGTAAAGAAGCTTACCTAAAAGAAAGTGCTAAACTTTGGGGGATGATTTTACATGGTCTACAAGGTACGCCATATATTTATCAAGGTGAGGAAATAGGTATGGCTAATGCTGGTTTTACCAGCATTGAGCAATATCGCGATGTCGAAAGTCTGAATATGTATAAAATTATGCAAGAGCAAGGCTTGGAGCATGATTTAATTATTGCTATTTTAGGGCAAAAATCTCGAGATAATAGTCGCACGCCAATGCAATGGAACACTCAAGCCCATGCAGGTTTTACCACAGGTACGCCTTGGCTTGAAGTAAATAAAAACTATGCCGAGGTTAATGTCGAAGCAGCCCTTGCAGATCGAGATTCAGTGTTTTATCTCTATCAAAACCTAATTAAACTCCGCAAAACTCATCCTATTTTTAGCTTGGGTGACTATCAAGATCTCGATCCAGCCAACCCAGATGTTTGGTCATACAAACGTACTTACCAAGGTAAAACTTTATGGGTAGTGGCAAATCTTGGCGAGCAATTACAAATTGTTGATCTTCCAGAGGGATTAGAGCATCAAGATCTCGATGATTATTTACTGTTAAACAACTTAGATTGGGTAAATAATACCAACGAAGATACTATTTATCTTCAACCTTATCAAGCCCTTTACTACTTATTTTAAGCATAAAAAAAGAGCCATAGTGGCTCTTTTTTTATTTAAATGGTTGTTCTACAGTTATATTGGCTTTTGTGCTTTGTCCTTCTTTGTTGTGGCGGCTCGAATCCCAAATTTCTGGTTCAGGAAGAGTTTTAGCTAAAGAAGGATATTTACTCACATCAAAAATTGGAGTTTTAATACCTGCTTTTAACTGATCACGGTAGTCTTTATAAACTGTATATAAAGGACGCCAAAGGAGTAAACAAGCAATAACGTTCATAAAGCACATAACAGCCATGAATACGTCAGCAGTATTCCATACTAGCTGTGGCGACTTGTAAGCTCCCCAGAAAGTAAAACCAAGTACGGCAATACGATAAAGGTTAGCTATCCATTTATTGTCAGTAATATAATAAATCCCAACCGAACCATAAGTGTAATAACCTAATACTGAAGTAAAGGCAAAGAGGAAGATAATAAATACAAGTAACTCAGCACCAAAACGTCCCATAAAGGCTTCAACTGAAGCTTGAGCTAATGAAGCACCTTCAAGACCTACGCCTGCTGGGGTACCATAAACTCCAGCCATGAGTACCATAAAGGCAGTTAAAGAACAAATTACAATTGTATCAAAGAAAATCCCCACCATTTGCACAAAACCTTGGCTCACAGGGTGTTTTACATTTGCCGAAGCTGCAATATTAGGAGATGAACCCATCCCAGCTTCGTTAGAGAATAAACCACGTTTAACCCCATAGTTAATTGCCACACCAATCGTTGCTCCAAAAGCTGAGTCGGTATTAAAAGCAGAAGTAACTATAGTGTAGATTACTCTTGGTAACTCGGTAATATGTAAAACTATGAGGATTAAAGCCATGAGGATATATAATCCTGACATAATTGGAATTAATACCCCACTTACGTTAGCTATGGTTTTTAGGTTAGAGAAAATAATTATCCCCGTTAAAAACACTAGGATAAAGCCAACAATCCATTTTGGCATATCAAAGGCATAGTTTAGGGATTCGGAAATTTGGTTAGTTTGTAAAGAGATAAAAGCAAAACCATAAGTAAAGGCTAACACTAAACTAAAGAGTAAGCCTCCTAGTTTACTTTTTAAACCATAGGTAATGTAAAAAGCTGGTCCGCCCTTAAATTCCCCCGTAGCAATTTTAGTTTTATAAACTTGTGCGAGTGTGTTTTCAACAAAGGCAGTCCCCATCCCTAAAAAGGCTGCTACCCACATCCAGAATACCGCACCTGGACCACCAGCTGCTATAGCAGCAGCCACCCCGGCAATATTCCCCATACCAATACGAGCTGCAAGACCCGTTAAAAATGATTGTACAGGAGAAATATTTACTTTATCGTCATTGTAGGAAGTGTTTTTATCCCATAATAAAGTAAATGAATGTTTTAGGTAACGTAATTGCAGACCTTTTAAGAGGAAAAAGTAAAATACGCCACAAATAAGTAACGAGAAGATTAAAAGGTAGTCATTGAAAAATGACCATACTGCACTTAAGGTATCAATAATATTCGAAGTCATAAGAAAGTTAAACTAATGGGCTTTATTAAATAAGCAGGGTTAAAACTTATAAACTTCTTGATCCCTTTTTCAACTAGTAAGTTACTTTGTCACGAATGTATGTTGGTTCTATTGCAAGACGAGGCGTAAAATCTTGTTGGGCAATTTTACGTTGAATAAATGGAGCTAAAAAGCGAACATCAGGTAATTCAGTGATTTGCTCAAAGAATGCAAAAATGTCATCCATTACGTCTGCTTCGATTGCAACACGAGTTTGTCCTTCAATTACTGGTACTTTAAGATACTGCTCAAAGTACTGACTAATTAAAGGATAAAGATTACGTGCAACAACTTCATCACCTAGTTGTTGGGCAAGAGTTTGTCCAACTGGATAATATTTATTCCAGGCATTTCCCACTAAAATGACTTGATCTTTCACCTCAAAGCCAAATTTATGAGTGTAATTATTTGCGGCTATAAGTTCTGGAGAATTTAAAGCTTGGTAAATGGTTTCAAGTTCAGCATTTTTAATTAGCTGTTCACTACCAAGCAGATTTAATTCTCGATCAAAACAAGCAACATAGCTTTCGCCCATGTTGGCATCTATAGCCACAAATATTTTCGTCTTGTTTGCAAAAGGGGCTAGGTCTAAATTAGCTTGGCTCGCTAGATCGCTTAACAGCTGAATTTGTGCCGCTAACATTTGCAGGGAAGAAACTGCAATTACTTTTAGCTGCGGGTTAACCGTTGCTATACCTTGCGTAAGACTAGTTGAAATTCTCGTTCCCACAAAAGAACCAGGACCACGATTAAACATTAAATACTGATATTCAGAATAAGGTTGTGATGTCTGTGGATCTGTGGCAATGTTTTGTAAAATGTGCAAAGCTTGTTGGGCATGGGCACCTTTTTGTTGTGAAAAGGCACTTAGCACTTGGAAGTCACCATCTTTATTAAAAGAATAGTGGGCAGCTTGCATCTTGTCAAAGGATGAATCTAAGACGAGAATATTCATAATAAAAATCTTGATATTAGATATAAAAAATTACTTCTAAAGCTAAACTTTAGAATTATAACACAATTAAAAATTATACCAAAAGTAAAGTTAGGTTATTTAATATAATCTTGTCCATATTTTTAATATTAGTTATAATAAACAGTATCCTTTTTAGACTACTTAAATTTGGAGTTTAATATGACGAACAAACCAGAAGTTTATACTAATCCATTAACTAATAAAGAAACAGCTTTCACTCGTGATGAAAGACTTAAATATGGTTTAGTAGGACGTTTACCAGTTGGTGTAGAAACTTTAGAACAACAAGCTACGCGTGCATATAAGCAGTATTCGGCATTCGAAAAAAATATTGAAAAATATTTTTATCTTGATGCTTTACATAATCGTAATGAAGTGCTTTATTACAAGCTCTTAACCGATCACTTAGAAGAAATGCTTCCAGTTGTATATGATCCAACAATTGGGCAAGCTATTAAAGAGTGGAGTGCTAATTATCGTAGCTCGCGTGCCGTTTATCTTTCAATTGATCATCCTGAAGATATACGTGTGGCTTTTGCTAATTTAGGTTTAGGTGCCGATGATGTAGATCTTCTGGTTTGTTCGGATGCCGAGGCTATTCTTGGTATTGGTGACTGGGGTGTAAATGGAACTGATATCTCTGTAGGTAAGCTAGCCGTGTATACAGCAGCTGCGGGGGTTAACCCAGCCCGTGCTATTGCCGTAAACCTAGATGTGGGTACAGATAACCAAGCTTTACTTGCTGATCCAGCTTATTTAGGTAACCGTCATGCTCGTGTACGTGGGGAAAAATATGATGCCTTTATTGCTGAGTATTTAAAAGTAGCTGCCGAGTACTTCCCAAATGCTATGTTGCACTTTGAAGACTTTGGGGCAAGCAATGCTCGTCGTATTTTAGTAAAATACCGTGACCAATATCGTATTTTTAACGATGACATGCAAGGTACTGGGGCAATTGTAATGTCTGCTGTAACTTCGGGTCTTAAAGTAACTAAACAAGGATTCAAAGATCAACGTTTAGTGGTTTATGGAGCAGGTACTGCTGGTACAGGTATGGCTGACCAAATTAGTGCAGCTATGCAACGTGAAGGTTTAACTCGCGAAGAAGCAAAAGCTCGCGTATGGTTAATTGATATTCACGGTTTAGTAACTTCGGATATGGCAAATTTACCTGACTATCAGCAAGAATATGCTCGTGATCCAGCTGAAGTAAAAGACTGGCATCGTACTAATGGTAAAATTAGCTTATTAGAAGTAGTAAGTCATGTTAAACCAACGATTTTAATTGGTACTTCAACTGACCATGGTGCTTTTACCGAAGAAGTAATTAGAACCGTGAGTGCAGGCGTAGAGCGTCCAATTATTTTACCTCTATCAAATCCAACTGAAAAAATCGAAGCTATGCCAGAAGACATTATTAATTGGTCTCAAGGTAAGGCTTTAGTAAGTACTGGTATTCCAATTAAACCATTTGACTATCAAGGCACAACTTTCCATATTGGTCAAGGTAACAATGCTTTACTTTATCCTGGTTTAGGTTTAGGAGTAATTGTTTCTCGAGCAAGTACTATTACTGATGCTATGCTCGAAGCAGCAGCTCAAGCGGTAGCAGATCAAGTAAACCCTACCGAACTAGGACATGCAATTTTACCACCAGTAAGTCAACTCCGTGCTTCTTCGGCTAAAGTGGCAGTAGCTGTAGCTAAACAAGCTCAAGCTGAAGGTGTTGCTCAAGTTACTTCTGATAACTGGGAGCAAGTGGTAGAACAAAGCATGTGGAAACCAGAATACAAGTAGTTTAAAAACATAAAAAAAGAACTCGCAATGAGTTCTTTTTTTATGCTTATTTATGGCTAGTATCTTGACGATCACGAATGTAACGTCTTTGTAAACCAAAATCTTCAAAGTTTAATTTCTTTTGTAGTAGGGTAAGAATTAAGGTATTGTGCAGAAGGTTAGCTACCGTGAGCAGACCTACACCACCAGGAACCTTAGTTACCATAGCACATTTGCCAATTAGGTCATCAAAATCCACATCACCTACAGTAAATTTTTCTCGAGTGAGGTAGTGAATTTGTTCTTTAGCTTCGGCGATAGTTAAATCATTTGCTTTAGCAAAGCTTAGAGCTAGTGCTTCTTCCCCTTGCTCTTTTACAGCTTGAGCTAATGCTGGGTCGTAAGATTTATTTTGCAGTTGGTTAATACCTACATCGATTACTATACAGTCTTTATTTACATAAGTGTGATCGAAGTATTTTGCATGCCCTATAGCTACAACTAAAATATCTGCAGTTTTTGTGATGCTACGAATATTTTTCGTATGAATATTACATGTAGTTACTGTAGCATTGCGGTTAATTAATTCTAAAGCTAGAGGTTTACCAACTATGTTGGAAGCTCCAACAATTACCACATGTTTACCAAGAACATCTACATTGTACTGATCGAGAATTTGTAATACCCCATGCGAAGTACAAGGAACAATGTTAGCTCGGTCTAAGAAAGTTAAACCAATATTTTTTGGATTAAAGCAGTCTGCATCTTTTTTACTATCAATAGCAATCATTGCTTTGTAAGTAAATGGTTTTAAATGCAGAGGTAGAGGTAATTGGAGAATAACCGCATTAATAGAATCATCTGCGTTTAAGCGTTTGATTAAATCAAGCAGGGTTTCAAAATCTACATTTTCGTCGAGACGGAATAGTTCTGTTTCTACTCCTACAGCAGCCGCTTGAATAGCTTTCTGGCGTACGTAAATTTCACTAGCAGGGTTATCACCTACAAGGATTACTGCTAATTTAGGACGAATATTATGTTCTTGAGCTAATTTAGCCGTAGCTTGGCTAATGCGATCTTTAATTAAATCAGCAGCTTCTTTACCTTTTAAAATAATAGTATCAGACAAGAGTCCTCCTAGCTCATGTATTTTTTACATGACTTTAATTATACCAATTTTTAGGGATGATGAAAGAAAAAAATAGAAACCAAGGAAGGAAAAATTTAGTATAATTGTATATATTTTTTTAGCAAATTTTTTCCTTGGGGCTAGAAAAAAATAAAACTTCCTCTATATAATATAGAGATAAACCCAAGTTTTTACAATTAAAAAATTAGTCAAAATAATGATGCGTTTAAAATCCTTAGTTTTGGCATTGATTGTCGGTGCAGTTTTAGCTAGTTGTGACAAGCCAGCGCCAACAACTAACAATGTAGTAACTAAGAATACTCCGAATCGATTAGTTACAAGTCTAAGTATTCGATTAGATGAAAACCAGGTAGTTGATGACTTTGCCAATTTAAATCAAGATCTGGTTACTCAGTTTTATAAAACAGTAGAAGTTAGACCTTTAGTTAGTTTAGCAGAATCTAAAAACAAAGATGGCTCGATTAATTTAAGATCTGTTTATAAAGATGGTCTCTTACATTTAAGTTATGCCATAAAAAATATTAGTGACAAACCTATAAGTAAAGTGTACTTAGATGCTGTAGTAAACTTTGCTATAGCTATGCCTGAGGCACCTTCAGACACTGGAGAAGCAAGTTTAGATAATAGTTCGACCAACTTTTTCTTACAAGTACCTATTGTCTATGATCAGTCTTATAAGCTCACTGACGTTACACAATACAATTTAAATGCTTATAATCCGCAATTAACTCCAGAACAAGCCCCAAATTATCTTCTTCCAGGGCAAATAATTGTAGTTACTATGGACTACAATTTACAGGGGTTAAAAACCTTACC
The DNA here is from genome assembly GCF_003585925.1 of Psittacicella melopsittaci. Classification (GTDB taxonomy): domain Bacteria; phylum Pseudomonadota; class Gammaproteobacteria; order Enterobacterales; family Psittacicellaceae; genus Psittacicella; species Psittacicella melopsittaci. The sequence continues at coordinate 20,310 of NZ_NRJH01000041.1, read as the reverse complement.
TTTAGTACCTGAGTTTATTAAAAATACTCTCGTAGCAAATATAGGGTTTAATGGCTTTTTCACTATCCCATTATATATTCAGGAAATAGATGGAACTGATATAAATACAAGAGATTTTCCTTTACCTCCGCCTCCGGCAGAGCAACAACCCAGCACGGGTGAATAAGTAAAAAAATTATTTGTATTTTCAATTATTTTTTCATTTCTATTTTCAAGGTTATTTCATGCGTATATCAAAATATTTTTTAGCAACTTTAAAAGAAGCTCCTTCAGAAGCAGTTATTGATTCACACAAAATTATGATTCGTGCTGGTATGGTACGTCAATTAGCTTCTGGGGTTTACACTTGGTTACCAACTGGTAAACGTATTCTGAATAAAGTAGAACAGATAGTTCGTCGTGAACATGCAGTTGTAGGCTCACATGAATGTCTTGCAACTATGGTAACTCCTGCCGAATTATGGATTGAATCAGGGCGTTATAATAGCTATGGTGACAACCTTTTAAAATTCAAAGACCGTAAAGATGCTGACTTTGTTTTAGGACCTACTCACGAAGAGGTATTTACTACTACTGTTAAACAAGAAGTATTTTCTTACCGTCAACTTCCATTAAATCTGTATCAGATTCAAACTAAATTCCGTGACGAAACCAGACCACGTTTTGGTATTTTACGTACACGTGAATTTATCATGGCTGATGCCTACTCTTTCCACCAAGATTGGGAAGATTTAAAACGTACTTATGCTGATATGGAAGAAACTTACCACCGTATTTTTACCGCTTGTGGTTTAAGTTTCCGTGCTGTAGAAGCTGATAATGGTAGCATGGGGGGAGCGGGTTCAAAAGAATTCCAAGTTCTAGCTGAAGCTGGTGAAGATCTAATCGCTTATAGTGATACTTCAGACTATGCGGCTAATATTGAAAAAGCACCAGCTTTACCAAGTAGTGAACGTCAAGCTCCAACTAAAGAGGTAGAAAAAGTTCATACTCCTGGCGTAACGACAATTGAAAGTTTAGTAGAATTTGGTAAAGGTGCTTATGATGCGAGCCAAACAATTAAACTGGTTGTAGTTAACGGGGCAACAGAACAAGCTCCATTAGTAGCTATTGCTTTACGTGGTGATCACGAGCTTAATGAAGTTAAAGCTGAACACCACCCATTAATTGCTTCTCCAGTTACTATGGCTAACCCAGGACAAATCGAAGAAGTATTTGGTGCAAAACCTGGTTCACTAGGGGTAATTAATTGTCCAGTACCTTTAATTGTAGATAATACAGCTTTAACTGTTTCAGATTTTGTTACGGGTGCTAACGATACAGATTACCACTACTTTGGCGTAAACTGGGATCGTGATGTAACTGACTATCACAGTGCAGATTTACGTAATGTAGTTGAAGGTGACCCATCTCCAGATGGTCAAGGTAAACTTCTACTTACACGTGGTTGTGAATGTGGTCACGTATTTATGTTAGGTGACAAGTATTCTAAATCATTAAACTTTACTGTTACTGACGAAAATGGACAAAACATTCATCCTGTAATGGGTTGTTATGGTATAGGGGTTACACGTGTAGTAGCTGCTGCTATTGAACAAAACCACGATGAGTGGGGTTGTACTTTACCAGATGCTTTAGTACCTTTCTTAGTTGGTTTAGTACCAGTTAACTATAACAAATCTCAAGCTGTGCGTGATTTTGCTGAGCAATTCTACGCTGAATTACCATTAAAAGAAGAAGTATACTTCGATGATCGTGGTGAGCGTCTTGGCGTTGCTTTAGCTGACATTGACCTAATTGGTGTTCCTTACCAATTTATTGTTGGGGAGAAAAACCTTAACAATGGTCAGGTTGAATTTAAAGATCGCCGTACAGGGGAAAAAGAGTTATTAACTATTGAACAAGCTAAAGCAAAAGCTAAAGCTTTATTAGAAAACTATAATAAATAAGTCAAAAGGAGCTACAACCATGTAGCTCCCTTTTTTTTTATATGCAAACTAAGGACATAAAAAAAGTACCCTCAAACGAAGGTACTTTTTTGGGATAATTATTATTTACCTGAATCACCGTAGTTTTTCAGTACACGAGCTGATGGATCGTTAACTTCAGCACCAACCCATTCTTTGTTAGGCATCCAGAAGTCTTTAATTAAGTGTGCTTGACCTGGGAAGTGTTTTTCAAAGATTTCACGGTATAGTAAAGATTCTTTAGTGAATGGAGTACCGTGTGGGTATTTAGTTTTAGCTGCTTCTAAATCTGCATCTGTGTATTTTTCTTCTGCGTAAGCTTTTAAGTGATCAACCATTGAGTGACCTACAGCATCAGAGAAGGCTGCTTTTTCACGCATTAAGATTGAATCTGGTAAGTAGTCAGTACCAGCAAATGCTTTACGTAATAAGTATTTACCTTTGTTGTAAGTGTTCATTTTTAACGCTGGATTAATGCTCATTACATATTGAACAAAGTCTGTATCAGCAAATGGTACACGTGCTTCTAAAGAGTTAGCCGCTAAACAACGGTCAGCACGTAATACGTCATACATGTAAAGTTCTTTTACACGTTTTGCTGCTTCAGCTTGGAAAGCTGCTGGAGTTGGAGCAAAGTCAGTATATTTATAACCAAATAGCTCATCTGATACTTCACCAGTTAATAATACTTTAAGATCTGTGTTTTCGTGGATCCATTTACAAATTAAGTACATACCTACTGAAGCACGAATAGTAGTAATATCCCATGTTTCTAGGTGCCAAATTAATTTATCAAGGATAGATAACACTTGATCTTTGGTCATAATGATTTCGTGGTGCTCAGTACCTAAGTAGTCAGCTACTTCTTTAGCATATTTTAAGTCAATTGGGTCTGTGTCCATACCTACAGCAAAAGTTTTGATTTTTTTGCCAAGTTTTTTAGTTGCAATCGCACATACTAAAGATGAATCTAGACCACCTGATAATAGGTAACCAATTGGAGCATCTGATTCTAAACGTTTATCAACTGCAGCTTCAAGTAGTTCACGGATTTTTCTTGTTGCTGTGTCAAAGTCATCAGTTGAAATTTGACGTGGGTTTGATAAATCGTTGTAGCATACAAACTCACCGTTGAGGTAGTAGTGACCTGGTGGGAAAGGAGCTACATCTGTGCAGTATGGAAGTATACCTTTAGCTTCTGAAGCAAAAGCAATTTTGCCAGTTTCTTTATCGTAACCATAGAATAATGGACGAATACCCATAGGGTCACGAGCTGCTAATAAAGTACCTGAAGCTGCATCGCTAATTACAAGAGCAAATTCACCGTCAAGCATTTTAACCATGCAATCTGCACCTAAGTAGAAGAATAAAGGAAGTAGGATTTCACAATCAGAATCTGAAGTGAAAGTATACTCAGTATATTTTTCTCTTAAAAAGCGACGAATTTGGTGGAAGTTATAGATTTCCCCGTTACATACAGCTTCTGCTTCTTTGAATTTGAATGGTTGGTTACCAGCTGCCGATAAGTCCATAATAGATAAACGGTGGAAGCCCCAAGTACCATTTTTGTTAGCTTCAAATTGATAGTTATCTGGACCACGGTGAGTAATTAATGATGAAGTTTGTTGGAAAACTTCAATGTTTTTCATTGTTGCTGAGTTATATACAAAACCACACATATTTATATAAATCCTATTTGATGATTATTGATGTTGATTTGGACATTTTCTTTAAAGCAGTATCTTATAGATAGAAGCTTTATTTGTTGTTGTAATTTATTTTTTATTTATGTAACTCATTATATATGAAAGTAAATTAAAATCAAAGTTTTATTATAAATTTTTTAATCCTTTTTTATATCCATTAAACAAAAATAAAAATATACCTTAATTTTTTATTAAAAACTCTAAAGTCTGACTTTAGAGTTTTTAGTCTATACTAAAAAATCGGGCTATTTTTTGATTTAAGTTGCATTTTTACGATATAATAAGAGTTTGAACATCGATAAACTCATGAAAATTAAGCTAAATTAAGCAAGCTAAAAACCGCACTTTGCGAATTTAAAGTATAAATTCACACAATTTTTAGTCAACTATTAGAGTCTAAAAGGCAAAAAAATATTCATTTTCTTTTAAAGATAAAATAAAATAGATAACATAATTAATTATTGAGAAGCCAAAATGAATTTGAAAAAAAAGATTATTGCCGTGGTAGCGGCAACAAGTCTACTTTGGGGTTGTGCCTCGGTAGCCGAACTCGCAGGTTACAATACCGAGCAATTAGATAAAATTTCAGCCCAAAGTTATGCTCAAGTACGTGAGCAAGAAAAACAAAGCATAGATACTTCATCACAGACCTATTATCGTATTCTCGCGGTATATAATCGCTTACGCCCAATTGCCGATCAAGAAAATAAAACTGGAGTAGCTTTTCAGTGGCAACTAACAGTATTAAGACAAAAAGTTCTAAATGCTTATGTTCTTCCAGGGGGACGCATTGTTTTCTATACTGGACTAGTGGAAGAGCTTAAATTAAATAATGATGAAATAGCGGCAATTATGGGACATGAAATGACCCATGCTCTCTTAGAACATACTAAGCAACGTATAGGGCAACAACTTTTAGTAGTAGGGGCATCTCAAGCTGCAGCTGTAGCTACGCAAAGTACTGCCGTAGGGCAAACAGCTATTACGCTTGCCGATTTAGGGGTTATGAAGCCTTTTAGTCGTGCCAACGAAACCGAAGCCGATGTGCAAGGTTTATTTTTAATGGCTAAAGCAGGTTACAATCCTGAAAATGCTATTACTCTCTGGAAAAAAATGGAAGCCTACTCAGGTGGTGATACTTCTAACTCGATTTTATCGACTCACCCTTCTTATTCACAAAGATTTAAAGTTTTACAAGACAACTTACCTGAGGCGCTTAAACTCTATCAGCAAGCTATAGCTAAGAGAAAATAATAAATAAAACCTGGAAACTTGTTTCCAGGTTTTATTTTATGCTTGATCTTTTGGCGTAATAGTTGCAGATAATAATGATTTTAATTTTTCTACTACTTCGTGAATAGTTTCATTATTAGCTGTAGCTTGAGATAGTTTATCTAAAAGAGAAGTAATTTGCTCTTTAGTAATAGGTAAAGCAGGGATAATGCTTTGTAATTTTTCTTTAGCTGTATCGAAATCTAAGCTTTTAATTTGATCTAAAAGCTGAGAAGGGTTATTTAAATCTAAATCTTTTAAATCTTTAGCAGCATTAACAATACTAGATGCTTTTTCAAATAAATTATTAAACATAGATAATTTACCTTGTATCAAAAATAAAAAATATCATATATTTTATATTTTTTTCTTACCTTTTGCATATTTTTTTGCTCACAAAAAAGCTTCCTGAGTCCAGGAAGCTTTGATGTCTAGTTTATAGGAAGCTTTTATATGGAAGTTCCGGCTCATCAGTAAAGATGTCGTCAAAACCACGATAGTGTTGATAATGGATACGATCACGATCAGCTGGGAAGGTGAATTTGCCACCTACTTGCCAGAAGAATGGATGGAATTTCCATTGTAGACGTTCTTTTTTGAGTAACCAGAGTTCTTCAATTTCACGTGGATCTGATTGGAAGTTAGACCAGATGTCGTGGTGAACTGGAATTACTACTTCAGTACGTAAACATTCAGCAGCTCTTAATACATCTGATGCTGTTAACTTATCAGTTACCCCACGTGGGTTTTCACCATATGCCATTAAAGCAACGTCAATATGGTGTTCATTACCATGTTTAGCATAGTAATTCGAGTAGTGCGAGTCACCTGAGTGATAGATGTTTCCACCTGTAGTTTCAAATAGGTAGTTAACTGCACGATCATCCATTTGATCTAAGATAGCTTTATCTGTTGAAGATACGCCTTGTGGTAAGGTTACTAAAGCTGTACGATCGAAAGCATCTAATACTTTAATTTTCACATCACCAACTTCAATAGTATCACCTACTTTAGCTACAATACATCTATCTTCTGGTACACCCCAGCTAGTCCATAATTTCACGCAAGCTTTAGGACCAATGAATTTAACATGAGGACCACAGTTTTGAATTACTGCCGCTGCTACGTTAACATCAATATGGTCTGCGTGATCGTGAGTTGCCATAATAGCGTCAACTTCTTTAATCGCAAATGGATCAAGAGGGAAAATAGCCGTTCTTAAGTTAGGTTGTAACGCTCTTACCCCACCCATACGCATCATTTGGTGTTGTTTTTTCATGAATGGGTTACGGGTTGAACGTTTACCTGTACCACACCAGAAGTCAACACAAATATTTGTATTACCTTCTGTTTTTAACCAAATTCCAACACAGCCTAGCCACCACATGGTAAATGAGTTAGGTTGAACCTTTTCATCTTCGATTTGTTCATTTAACCAAGTACCCCACTCTGGGAAAGTAGAAAGAATCCATGACTCACGTGTGATCTCATTAACTTTACTCATAATTTTTCCTTTACACTAAAATAACGATAATTCCTTGTTCTTGCAAGGCTGCAACTATACGTTTATTAGCTTGGCGTCCTGTAATAACGATTTTAAAGTTCTTAGGTGAAGCAAATAAAGAACCCACGCGTTGCCCTACTTTGTCTGAATCAACCAAACAAACTAAAGTTTCAACTTGAGAAATTAATTTTTGCTCCGCCAATAATGAAATTAAGTCGTTTTTAAAGAGACCTTGCTCAGTTAAACCTGAACCGCTCGTAAACATAAACTTAGCAGCATAATGCAAGTTTTGCGAAACTTCATTGGTTATAAAAAGATTACGTTCTGGATAATATTGTCCACCTATAACCACAGTGTTCCCACGGTGTTTTTCAATTAAACGATTGAGGAGAGGTAAGTAATTTGTCACCACAGTAATATCGCGATTACAAATTTCTTCTCCTAGTAAAAATGCTGTAGAGCCGCAATTAATAATAATTGAGTCTCCGTCTTTACATAAGTTAGCCGCAGCGCGAGCAATTCTTCGTTTTTCATCGTAATTGCTTGCTTCTACAACATTTGTACTATTCCAATCTTGCTCACCTTTGGGTTGACTAGGCTGAATACATTGACAACCATTACGAACTTTTTTTAATCTTCCTTCGTAATCTAAGGCCTTAATGTAACGTCGTGCGGTAATTTCTGAAATTCCTAAGTACTCTGCAACTTGAGCTACGGACATTACTTTACGCACTCTTAGTTCTTCGAGAAGGTTTTCATATTTAAAGTTTTTATTAATTAACTCTGTATTCATTATTTAACTAGGGTAAAGAGATGTGTTTTTAGAGGTCATGTATATGATACCGTAATTACTAAATATTAAAAGTGGGGCAAATGCCGTTTTGATCAAAAAAGATCAAAAAAACTTTCCTTTAGAATTAAAATGCCTAAAAATCAACACAAATAAATTTTTTAACTTTTTTTGAAAAGTGTGACATTTGACCGTTTATTTCTGAGTATTTTGTAAGGGAATTGATAATTACAGGGTAGTTTTAGGTTAAAATTACCCCTTTTTTGTCCCTTTTTATTTATTTTTTGCCAAAAAATAGAGAATATTTTTTATAAAATCAAAAGTTATCAACTAAATGGTGATTACTTTTGATAATTTGACAATTTTACTGATAACTATTGAAAATGAAGGGTAAAAATGATCGTTTAAAATCTATTTTTCTTAAAAAAAGTGGTCATGAGTCACACTTTTCGAAAATTTTCTAAAATAGGGCTTAAACTTGTCACTAAAATCCATATTATGTAGAGAGAAGTTCAAGGATATTTTTCCATCTATATTAAAGAGCTGTGTTTTTAGAGAGGATTTACTTAGTGCATTAATATTATGGATTAATGAGGAAAGCATATGGACTTTCTATTTAATATTTTCTACATCTTTTATAACCAAGTAATGACCAAAGCGCCGTTACTACTCGGTTTAGTAACGATGATTGGTTACATTCTCTTGCGTAAAGATGTAACGACAATTATCAAAGGTACAATTAAAACCATCGTTGGTTTTATGTTAGTACAATTAGGTGCAGGTGCTTTAACTCAGAGTTTTAAACCTGTTATTGAAAAGTTATCTGAATACCACAATCTCGAAGGTTCGGTAATTGACCCTTACACCACTTTAATAGCGACCATGGATGCCATGGGTGATGACTATTCATGGGTTGGTTATACCGTATTAATTGCTTTAGGGATTAATATTCTCCTTGTAGCATTTAGACGCTTTACTGGTATCCGTACAATTATGCTTACGGGACACATTATGTTCCAACAAGCGGGCTTAGTAGTAGTATTCTACTTTGCTATGGGTACGTCAATGGTAGAGTCAATTATCTATAGTTCGGTACTTATTGCTTTATATTGGGCTATCTCCTCAAATATCATGTATAAGCCTACGCAAGCAGTAACAGGCGGAGCTGGATTCTCGATTGGTCACCAACAGCAAGTAGCTTCATATATCGCTGTTAAAGTAGCACCTAAAGTAGGTGATCCTGAAAATACAGTAGATAATTTAAAACTACCACGTTGGTTAAATGTATTCCATGATAGTATTTCGGCAACTACCTTAGTAATGACTGTGTTCTTCGGTATTATCCTTCTATCATTTGGTATTGATCGTCTGCAAGAAATGGCAGGAAAAACCAACTGGATCATTTACATTTTTGAAACTGGTCTTAAATTCGCAGTTGCAATCCAAGTGATTGTAATGGGCGTACGTATGTTCGTTGCTGAATTATCTGAAGCATTTAAAGGTATTTCAGAAAGAATTATTCCTAACGCAGTATTAGCAATTGACTGTGCGGCTATCTATGCTTACTCTCCAAATGCAATGGTGTTTGGTTTTATTTGGGGTGCTATCGGTCAATTTATTGCTGTAGGTATTCTATTCTTAATTAATGCGCCAATTCTTGTTATCCCTGGCTTTATTCCAATGTTCTTCTCGAATGCAACAATTGGGGTATTTGCTAATAAATTCGGGGGTTGGAAAGCGGTAATTGTATGCTGTTTCACTTTCGGTCTAATCGAAGTATTAGGTTCAGCATGGGCTATTCACTTAATTTCTGAATATGGAGTTAAATTCAATGCTTGGATGGGCATGGCAGACTGGGCTCTAGTATTCCCGGTAATCTTCCAAGGCTTATCAATTAGCAAACTCTTCTTCTGGGTTATTGTTATTGCTGCATTAGTGTACATGTTCTATGCTTCACGTAACCTCAGAGCTGCTGAAGCTCTTGCGGCTGAAAAAGGTTTAACTCTTGATCAGTTAGACGGTTATGGCTTAGAAGAGGAAGAAGAAGTTGTAGCTGAAGCTCAAGATCAAAATCAAGAGCAAAATCCAAGCTTAGAGAAAGTTAAACCTATCCGTATTCTTGCAGTATGTGGTAATGGTCAAGGTTCATCAATGATGTTAAAAATGAAAATCAAAGCTTACCTTGACAAACGCGGCATTCCAAATGTAATGGATTCGTGTGCAATTTCTGACTATAAATCTAAACTGCAAAATACCGATATTATTGTAAGTTCTAAACACCTTTCATCTGAGATGGAAGTTCCTGATAGTAAAGCGGTACTTGGTGTACAAAACATGTTAAATCCTGCAAGTTTTGGTGACGAGTTAATCGCTTTAATCAAGAAGTTTCAAAATAAATAATTGTAACTAGGGGAGCTTGCTCTCCCCTAGGCACTTTACAAAAGGATACCTTATGACTGTAAATTTACGTGATTCACTAATTGAAAACAATTCGGTATTGTTAAATCAATCTGCAGCGACTTGGGAACAAGCGGTAAAAATTGGTACTGATCTTCTTGAAAAATCAGGAGCAATCACTCCGCAGTATTACCAAACGATTGTAAAAAGTGTAAATGAATTAGGACCTTATTTTATTCTTTGTCCAGGCTTAGCCATGCCTCATGCTCGTCCTGAAGATGGGGTAAACTTTACTGCCTTTGCGATTGTAACCTTATCTGAACCTGTAGAGTTTTCCGACGGCTCACAAGCAGATGTATTTTTTACTTTAGCAGGTGCAGATGCAACAAGTCATGGTTATGCTTTAACGCAGTTAATGCAAATTATTGATGACGAAGATTCTGAAGACGGAGTAGATTTATCTCGTTTCCGTAATTGTACAAGTGTAGAAGAAGTGCTTAAAGTTGTAGAAACTTATGGCAATGTTTAAAAAAAGTGGAGCATAAAATGAGTCAAAAACCTTTATTACAAATTGCCTTAGATTCTTTAAACTTAGAGACAGCTTTAGATACAGCAAAAAAAGTATCAACTTTTGTTGATATTATTGAAGTTGGAACGATTCTTGCTTTTGCCGAAGGGATGAAAGCGGTTGAAGTTTTACGTAAAGAATATCCAGATCATATTCTCGCTTGTGATTTAAAAACAACTGACGGCGGAAAAATTTTAGCAGAAATGGCTTTTAAAGCTGGTGCGGATTGGTTAACTGTATCTGCAGCTGCACACATTGCAACTATTGCAGCTTGTAAAAAAGTAGCAGATGAGTTTGGTCGTGAAATTCAAATCGAAATTTATGGTAACTGGACTTATGAAGATGCTAAAGCTTGGGTAGACCTAGGTATTAAACAAGCTATTTACCACCGTTCACGTGATGCTGAACTAGCAGGACGCGGTTGGGAAGAAGAAGATCTAGTTAAAATGCGTGCTCTTTCTGACTTAGGCTTAGACCTTTCAATTACTGGTGGTATCGTACCTGAGGATATTCATTTATTCCAAGGCATTAAAGCTAAAGCCTTCATTGCAGGGCGTGCTTTAGCCAAAGAGGGAGGAGAACAAACTGCTTTAGCTATTCGCGAAGAAGTTAATAAATACTGGTAGGAGGCTAAATGTTAGCAAATAAAGTTACTATAGGTATTTATGAAAAAGCCTTACCTAAAGATATTACTTGGGAGCAACGCTTAAGTCTAGCTAAAGAGTTAGGTTACGATTATGTAGAAATTTCTATTGACGAAACTGATGAGCGTTTAGCTCGTTTAGATTGGTCTTTAGAAGAACGTCAAAAACTCAATGCGGCTCGCCTCGAAATTGGCGTAGATATACGTAGCATGTGTTTATCAGGCCATCGTCGTTTTCCATTTGGTAGTCATAATCCTGAAGTTCGTGAAGAAGCTAAGGTTATTATGACCAAAGCTATTAAGCTAGCTCAAGACTTAGGGATAAGAAATATTCAACTGGCTGGTTACGACGTTTATTACGAAGAACAAGATGCACATACAATAGAGTTATTCAAAGAAGGAATGCTTTGGACGGCAAGATTGGCAGCTCAGCATCAAGTGATGGTTTCAGTAGAAATTATGGATACTGAGTTTATGAGTTCGATCACGCGTTGGTTAGAGTATCAAGAACTGGTAAATAACCCATGGTTTTGTGTTTATCCAGATGTAGGTAATCTAAGTGCATGGAATGACAATGTTAGCGAAGAGTTAACCAAAGGTATTGGTTATATTACCGCTATCCATCTTAAAGATACTTATAAGGTTACTCCTGATTTCCCTGGGCAATTTAGAGATGTTCCTTTTGGGCAAGGCTGTGTAGACTTTGTAGAAGTATTTAAAACCCTAAAAAGTCTTGACTACAAGGGCGCATTTTTAATTGAAATGTGGACAGAAAAGGCAGATGATCCTGTTGCAGAACTTAAACATGCTAAAGAGTGGATTCTTGAGCAAATGAAAACTGCAGGATTTATCTAAAACTTTAAGGAGTAATTATGCTGGAACATTTAAAAGAAAAAGTCCTCAAAGCAAATAAACTTCTCCCAAAACACAATTTAGTTACTTTTACTTGGGGTAATGTAAGTGAAATTGATCGTGCCTCAGGGTTAATGGTAATTAAACCTTCGGGAGTTGAGTATGATGATATGACAGCTTCTGATATGGTGGTTGTAGATATAAACACAGGTAAAGTAGTTGAAGGGCATTTAAATCCTTCTTCAGATACTCCTACTCATGTTGAGTTATATAGACAGTTTCCAGATATTGGTGGAGTTGTGCATACTCACTCGCGCAATGCAACCACTTGGGCTCAAGCAGGTTGTGATATAGTTCCTTTAGGTACCACCCATGCTGATTATTTTTACGGCACTATTCCTTGTACGCGTCGCATGACCGAAGAGGAAATTAAGGGTGAGTACGAATTAGAAACTGGTCGAGTAATTGTAGAGACTTTTAGAAAACGAGAAATAGATCCAAACATGGTACCTGGAGTACTAGTTGCTTCTCATGGACCATTTGTTTGGGGTAAAGATTGTCTTGAGGCAGTGCATAATGCGGTAGTACTTGAAGAAGTAGCTTTAATGAATTTTAATTCATTTATTATTTCTCCAAATTCACGCCCTATGCAACAAGTATTAATAGATAAGCATTTTTTACGTAAACACGGAAAAGATGCTTACTACGGTCAGAAGAAATAGCGAGTAATTCTAGCAGGTTTGCCAAACCTGCTTTTTTTATGCTCAAAGTAAAAATAAGAGCTAAAAATAGACATTGGAAAAGAAAAATCTTAGAAAAAAAGTGCTTAAAAAACTTAACAAAAGGTAGTTAATTTTGGTATAATATGCCGTGTTTATTATTTTAAGATGATCTTGAGCTTATTTTTTAGAGGTTTTCTCTTGAAAATAACAAGAGTAAAAAGGATTTATTTTTTCTTTTTGCCCTAGGGTTTTAAGTCTGTAATTAAAACTTTCTTTAGAGGACAAGAAGAATTAGTTTTTTCTTTTTATGTCCATGTGATGAAGTTTTAAAATAATAAGGGTAAAATGAAATAGGAATGTGGAGTTATTGTTTCGTAAGTTTGTAGTTACAGCAGTGACTTCTCTATCTCAAAGGAAAATTTAAATGTCAAATATTAAAATTACTCTCCCAGATGGTTCAGTTAAAGAATTTGCTGCACCTACAACTTTAGCTGAAGTTGCTAAATCAATTAGTAATAGCTTAGCAAAAAATGCAATTTGCGGTCGTGTTAATGGTGAATTAAAAGATCTAGTAGATCCAATTACCACCGATGCAGAAGTTGTAATTTATACGGCTAAAGATCCAGAAGGGTTAGAAGTAATTCGTCACTCTTGTGCTCACTTATTAGGACATGCTATTAAACAATTATATCCAAATGTTAAAATGGCAATTGGTCCAGTAATTGACAAAGGTTTTTACTATGACGTGCAATTAGACCATGCTTTAACTGATGAAGAGTTACAAGCTTTAGAAGCACGCATGAAAGAATTAGCTGCGACAAAATACGATGTAGTTAAACAAAATGTTTCATGGCAAGAAGCTTATGATACATTTGCAAAACGTGGTGAAAACTTTAAAATGGAAATCTTAGAGGACAATGTTCCTAAAGATTCACGTCCAGCTTTATATCACCATGAAGAATACATTGATATGTGTCGTGGTCCACACGTACCAAACATGCGTTTTTGTGAGCACTTTAAACTCATGAAAACATCTGGTTCTTACTGGAGAGGCGATGCTAAAGGTATTCCTTTACAACGTATCTATGGTACAGCGTGGGCAGATAAAAAATCACTAAATGAATACTTAGCACATCTAGAAGAAGCTGCTAAACGTGATCACCGTAAAATCGGTAAAGCATTAGATTTATTCCACTTACAAGAAGAAGGTCCAGGTTTAATTTTCTGGCACAACGACGGTTATACTATTTTCCGTTCAGTTGAAAACTTCATTCGTGAGAAATTAGAACAACATAACTATCAAGAAGTTAAAGCACCAATTATCCTTGATAAATCTCTCTGGGAAAAAACAGGTCACTGGGATAACTATCGTGAAAACATGTTCACTACTTCATCAGAAAACCGTGAATATGCGATTAAACCTATGAACTGTCCTGGTCATATTATGATCTTTAAACAAGGTTTAAAATCATACCGTGATCTACCAATTCGTATGGCTGAGTTTGGTTCATGTCACCGAAACGAGCCATCAGGTTCATTAAGTGGTATAATGCGTGTACGTGGCTTTACTCAAGATGACGCGCACATTTTCTGTACTCAAGACCAAATTCAATCTGAAGTACAAGGATGTATTAGTTTAATTCGTGAAATCTATAATGTATTTGGTTTCGACGAATCTAAATTTGAAATTAAATTATCAACACGCCCAGAAAAACGTATTGGTGATGAAGCTACTTGGGATTATGCAGAACAAGCTTTAGCAAATGCAATTACTGCAAGTGGCTTAACTTTTGAATACCAACCAGGTGAAGGGGCTTTCTATGGTCCTAAAATTGAAGTTACAGTATATGACTCTTTAGATCGTGCATGGCAATGTGGTACAGTTCAAGTAGACTTCTTCATGCCTCAACGTCTAGAAGCAACATACATTGGTGAAGACGGGGAAAAACATCACCCAATTATGATTCACCGTGCATGTGTAGGTTCAATTGAACGTTTCATTGGTATTCTAATTGAACAATATATTGGTTCATTCCCAGCATGGTGTGCTCCAACGCAAGCAGCTATTTTAAATATCTCAAGTGCGCAAGAAGAGTACGCATGCCAAGTATATGCGAAACTAAGAGCTGCTAATATTCGTACCAAACTAGACTTACGTAACGAAAAAGTAGGCTTCAAAGTTCGTGAACAAACAATTAAACGTGTTCCTTACATTTTAGTATGTGGTGACAAAGAAGTTGCAGATGGAACTATCTCAGTACGTACGCGTACAGGTAAGGATTTAGGTACATTTAAAGTGGATGACTTTGTTGCTAAACTACAAGAAGAAATTGCAACACGTTCACTAGTATCTTTCAGTGAGTCGGAGAAATAATTATTAAACCGAATAATAATCGTAGACAAAATAATGCTAAACCTAATCGTTTAAACCGTGAAATCCGTGCTAAAGAAGTACGTGTTACTGACGCAGATGGTAAACAATTAGGGATTATGTCTGTTCGTGAAGCTCTTGAAATAGCTGAAGAAAGAGACTTAGATCTTGTGGAAATTAGTCCTACGGCAAACCCACCGGTTTGTAAAATCATGGACTACGGTAAATTCCTTTACGAAAAACAAAAAGCACTAAAAGAACAAAAGAAAAAACAAAAAGTAGTGCAAGTGAAGGAAATTAAATTCCGCCCAGGTACCGATGAAGGGGATTATCAGGTAAAATTACGCAACCTGATCCGCTTTTTCGAAGACGGTGACAAAGCTAAAATTTCGATCCGTTTCCGTGGACGTGAAATCGTTCACGTTGACCTTGGTGTTCGCTTAATGGAACGTCTTGTTGAAGATTTAAAAGACTACGCTGTAGTTGAATCATCTTCAGGTAAAAAAGTAGACGGTCGCCAATTAGTGATGACCATGGCTCCTATTAAGAAGAAAAGTTAAGGTTTAAGCGTTAATACTCTTGGAGCATGACGCTCGAAAAAGTTAACCACCTTACTTTTTATGTGTACAATGCGTAATCAACTATTATTTTGGAAATAATCATGCCAAAAATTAAAACAGTACGTGGCGCTGCTAAGCGTTTCAAACAAACTGGTTCAGGTCGTTTCAAACGTAAACAATCTCACCTTCGCCATATCTTAACTAAAAAATCTCCTAAACGTAAACGTCATTTACGTAATAAATGTTTAGTTGCGAAAGCAGATCAGGTTTTAGTTGTAGCGTGTCTTCCATACGCAAGATAATTGAGAGGTGAATTAAATGGCTCGTGTTAAACGTGGTGTAGTGGCGAGAGCTCGTCACAAGAAAGTATTAAAAGCAGCTAAAGGTTACTATGGTGCTCGTAGCCGTGTATACCGTGTTGCTTATCAAGCAGTAATTAAAGCAGGTCAATATGCATACCGTGACCGTCGTCAGAAAAAACGTCAATTCCGTCAATTATGGATTGCACGTATCAACGCTGCGGCTCGTTTCAACGGTTTATCATACAGCCAATTTATTAACGGTCTGAAAAAATCTCACATCGAGATCGATCGTAAAGTATTAGCTGATATCGCAGTTTACGACCAAGCAACTTTCTCAGCTCTAGTAGCTAAAGTGAAAGAAGCTCTATAATACTGCTCTCTTTAAAGGCTAGCACTATGAAGGTGTTAGTCTTCTTTTTAAAAAATCCCCTAAGACAATGTCTTGGGGGATCTTTTTTTTAGCTAAAATATTGGGCTTGAAATTGGCTCAATTGCACACTACTAGTAAGTAGAGCTTGTAAGTTGCGAATTTCACTTTTACCTAGTTGATTAAAGAACAAGGAGGCAAAGAACTCAGGACTACGCCAAAAGGCAACCAGATGTTCCCAGCTAGAACTAGTATTATAAGCTCGAGCAAAGCTCATAAAACAAAAGCTGTGGCACAGATAATAAAAGCTTTGTCTTACTGGGATTTTATCAGCAGGAGCGAGATTAAAACCTATAGTTAAAGGACTAGGTAAGTCTAAAGCTCCTACCATGTCAATTTGGCTTAAAAGGGTTAAAAAAGGAATAGTTTGTCCTTGCTGGATAATTTTTTCTAACTCCTTTCTAATTTTACTTTGCCCTTGGAACAGACTAAGATAGTCGTCTGAAGCTAAGTGCTTTTTAGCCTCGAGAATTTGTGGCGAAATTTGCCATTGTCCAGGCTTAGTAAAATAAAAGCGCAAAGCTCGGAGAAAGCGTAAAGGATCTTGCCAAAACTGAGCACTTATTAGTTCTAAACGACCTTGCTCGAGATCTTTAATACCTCTGCCAGTGGGGTCAAGTACCTTGTCTTTTTGGGCACGAATTTGCTCAGCTGTTAAAGTAGGAGGAAAGGTATCTAAACTTGAATCTACAGGTAAATATAAAGCATTTACCGTTAGATCGCGTCTTTGACAATCTTGCTCTAAGGTTACATTTTGCGTAATAAAACTAAATTGATGATAGCCTGCTCCTTCTTTGATTTCCTTGCGAGCTAAGGCAAGCTCTGTGCCTGTTTTTGTATGCACAAAGACAGGAAATTTGGGATTAATTTGGCTAAAGTCTGGATGTTGAGCTAGCTCTTGCTCAGCTATACCTGTAACAATAAAATCCAAGTCGGTATTAGTATCCCAACCTAAAAGAGCGTCACGAATTGCCCCACCAACTAAATATATTTGCATACTTAACTTTCTAAAGGTTTGTAGATATTATTTTCATCTAAGCCAATATTTAACTGACTAAATAAATACTCACTATGCTCAAACTCTTCAATTGTATCTATATCTACCGAAAGATTATGATTGATATAAGGATAAGCATTAGCGTCAAGAAGAATACCTTGCTTAATATTTTGGGCAGAAGAAATATAAATAACTCCATCCTCAAAATATAAAGGTTCTAAATCTTGTGATCTTTGCCCAATT
Organism: Psittacicella melopsittaci; assembly: GCF_003585925.1. Classification (GTDB taxonomy): domain Bacteria; phylum Pseudomonadota; class Gammaproteobacteria; order Enterobacterales; family Psittacicellaceae; genus Psittacicella; species Psittacicella melopsittaci. The sequence continues at coordinate 2,989 of NZ_NRJH01000041.1, read as the reverse complement.
TTATAGTTCCAAGGTACAAATTTATTGTCAATGATTTTACCTAGTTTAGCAAAACTGCGAGTAACCGAGAAAAGGCTTTGCAGGGCTAAATCAGATTGGCTATAAAGTTGCCAAACTTCAGGTAAAAGATTTTTAGTACGCAGAGGATTAGTTGCTTGGAGCAAGATAACATCAGTTACACTTGGATCATTAAGTTGCTCTAAAGCATTGGTAAGTACTGGTAATGTTGGCGTAGTATCGAGTGCTAGATCATCAGGACGATGAATAATTTTAGCCCCATATTGAGCACTAATTTGGGCAATTTCCTCATTGTCAGTAGAAACAAATACTTCACTAACTATTTCAGGAAAAAGTTTAGCGTAGAGAATCGAATGGGCTACTAAGGGTAAGCCGTTCAGTTCACGAATGTTTTTTCCAGGTAGGCGCTTGGAGTTTCCTCTTACTGGAATAATTACTATAGCTTTACGTTGTTGCATACTTTATTCTCACTCATTGGTCATTGTCATTATTATAACTTAAATAAGGGAAATTGGGCTTAAATTAATATTAATGACAATAGGTCTATAATTGGCAAAAGCGTCAAAGGTAAATAAAGATCAGTAAAATTTGCTAGGAAAGTTTTGAGTTGTTTTATAGCTTTAAATGGCTAAAATGAAAGAGCTTAAAAAATAACACTTTTGCAAATAATAACCATACGAAGTAAAAGGTTATTAAAGTTTTTTAGGTAAAATTATTCCAAAATTTAAAAGCAAGAAATAAGAAAAAATGCTCTCGTTTTATTAAAATTAAGTCAATAAATTTGCCTTTTACTCTTAAAGAAAAAAGAGGCAAAAGAATAAAAATGGCTAAGAAAAAATTGTAAGTAAAACTAAAGCCTAAATAAAACAAAATTACTACTTTAACTTATTGATATTCAGAGATAAATACATAGAGATGACAAAAGTTATTTGGCAAGCAAAAATTAAATTTTTGCAGTTTTTTATTTTCTAAATCGCCCCTCAAGTTTTATAAATTGCATGTCAAAATTTGCTTCTAGGAGCAAAAAATCTTATTGCTTTTATATAGTTAATTAGCTATATAAAGCTTGGGTTTTTTAATTTGCAATAGCCCCTCTTCTATGTTAGATTATTAAGGATGTTTGTTTTTCAATGAATTACAAGCAAGAAGTTATTTTTTAAGTATTAGCTTAAACGTATTAGGTTTTATTTATCCTACTTAACTGCAGTTAAGTATCAAGTAATTAGTTTTTATTTTAGGCAGCTAGGTTTTTACTAACTTAAGCTGAAAACAAAAAAATCTTCTATGAGTACTTTGCAATTTTTATATGATTTACTTAAATCAGGTTTAAACTTTATCGTCCCCGTAGTTTTAATCGGTGCCGGGATTTTCTTCTTGTGGGTAACAAAATTTGTGCAAATAAGAATGTTCCCTTTAGCCTTAAAGCGTATCTTTACGGCTCGCCATGACAAAATCGATGACGATATCAATATTTCCTCAAATCAATCTTTCTATACAGGCCTTGCCCAACGTATAGGTATAGGTAACATTGCTGGGGTAGCTTCAGCTATTACCGCAGGTGGACCTGGTGCCGTATTTTGGATGTGGTTTGCTGCTTTCCTCGGGATGGGTTCATCTTTCTGTGAATCTTCTATCGCCCAACTTTATAAAACAAAAAATGAAAAAGGTGAGTTCGTAGGTGGTCCAGCCTTCTATTTAGCTCAAGGGCTTAAAATGCCACGTCTAGGGGTATTATTCTCAATCTTCCTTGCCTTTACTTATGGTATTGCCTTTAACATGATGCAGGCAAACCAAATAGCAGGTACCTTTGAAGAATCATTTGCCTTTGATCCAGTATATGTAGGAGTTGCCGTAACTATTATTTCTGGAGCAGTAATTTTTAGTTCATTAAAATTTGCTAGCCGTATTTCAGGAATTTTAATTGCGATAGTTTCTATTTTATACATAGGTTTAGGAACTTGCGTATTAGTTGTTAACCACGAAAACATAGGTCCAGCTTTCAAGATCATTTTTACTGAAGCTTTTAACTTAGAAGCAGGTATAGGTGGTTTATTAGGTACAGCGGTTATGTTCGGTATTAAACGTGGTCTTTTCTCTAATGCTGCGGGTATGGGTGCTGACCCAAATATTGCTGCTTCGGCTGCGACACGTCACCCTGCTGAGCAAGGGATGACACAAATGATTGGGGTGTTTGTTGACACATTTATCGTGTGTACGTTTACAGCCTTAATTATTTTAACTACAGGTCTTTGGAATACAGGACAATATGACAATGCTGCCTTAACAGCGGTATCGATTAATGTGACTTTAGGTGATTGGACAAAATACGCCTTTGCGGTTTTAATTTTCTTTATTGCCTTTACTTCAATTATTAGTCAGTTCTTATATGCTCTGTCTGGATTAAAATACTTTACCCAAAACAAATATGCAATCTTTATCTTTACTATTTTTGTATTAGTTTGTGTGTTCTTGGGTTCTATAGTACATGCGGATATGGTATGGGATTTATCTGACGTATCTATGGCAGGTATGACGATTTTAAACCTCTTTGCTCTCGTTCTTTTATGGAAGCAAATTCGTTTAATAGTTAACGATTACCAACGTCAATTATATAAAGATAAAAAACACCCATGGTTCGATATCTACTTTAATTCAGATTTATATCCAGAATTACAAGATAAGATTTATCACACTTCAATCTGGTCACGTAAACTAGATGAAGAGGCAGATGATGGTATTCATAAAAACGAAGGTTATAAACTCTTTGGTGAAAATGACACAAATAACCATCGTTAGTTAGATCAAGAAAAAAGCTTGCTCGTGCAAGCTTTTTTCTTTTGTCTGTAGATATTTGCTTTGCTATTTTAGTTTCTACTTTCTAGCTTTAGATCTTAATAGATATAGATCGTAACCTATAGCCATAGCTCATAGTCATAACCAAGCATAACTTTAGCTTTTGTTTTGCCTTGAG
>NZ_NRJH01000040.1 GCF_003585925.1 Psittacicella melopsittaci | reverse complement strand
CGTTTCACTTCTGAGTTCGGCATGGGATCAGGTGGGACCATTGTGCTAATGTCGCCAAAAGCGGTTAATTTAATAACTTGCTGAACTTAATTTACTAAATCCTTGTTCTTATGTAAGCACTAAAACAATATACATACTTACATTTCAACTCAAGTATGAGTTGGACTATTAATCATTCGGGCAATTAGTATGAGTTAGCTCAAAGCCTCACAGCTCTTACACATCTCACCTATCAACGTCGTAGTCTACAACAACCCTTATTTCTTAAAGAAAAGATATCTCATCTCAAGGAAGGTTTCCCGCTTAGATGCTTTCAGCGGTTATCCCGTCCGAACATAGCTACCCAGCAATGCCTTTGGCAAGACAACTGGAACACCAGAGGTTCGTCCATCCCGGTCCTCTCGTACTAAGGACAGACCCTTTCAAATATCTAACGCTTACGGCAGATAGGGACCGAACTGTCTCACGACGTTCTAAACCCAGCTCGCGTACCACTTTAAATGGCGAACAGCCATACCCTTGGGACCTACTGCAGCCCCAGGATGTGATGAGCCGACATCGAGGTGCCAAACACCGCCGTCGATATGAACTCTTGGGCGGTATCAGCCTGTTATCCCCGGAGTACCTTTTATCCGTTGAGCGATGACTCTGTCATGAAAAGTCACCGGATCACTATGACCTGCTTTCGCACCTGCTCGACATGTACGTCTCGCAGTCAAGCGGGCTTCTACCATTATACTAAACTCACGATGTCCGACCGTGATTAGCCCACCTTTGTACTCCTCCGTTACTCTTTGGGAGGAGACCGCCCCAGTCAAACTACCCACCAGACAATGTCCTAGGTAAGGATTCACTTACCTTAGTTAGAATATCAACATATGAAGAGTGGTATTTCAACAACGACTCCACAAGAACTGACGTCCCTGCTTCAAAGTCTCCCACCTATCCTACACATCATAGGTCAATATTCAATGTCAAGCTATAGTAAAGGTTCACGGGGTCTTTCCGTCTAGCCGCAAGTACACTGCATCTTCACAGCGATTTCAATTTCACTGAGTCTCGGGTGGAGACAGCCTGGCCATCATTACGCCATTCGTGCAGGTCAGAACTTACCTGACAAGGAATTTCGCTACCTTAGGACCGTCATAGTTACGGCCGCCGTTTACTGGGGCTTCGATCAAGTGCTTCGGTTACCCTAACACCATCAATTAACCTTCCAGCACCGGGCAGGCGTCACACCCTATACGTCCACTTTCGTGTTTGCAGAGTGCTGTGTTTTTAATAAACAGTTGCAGCCAGCTGGTATCTTCGACTGGTTGCCGCTTCCTAGAGCGTGTCTAGTAACAGCATAACCAGCGCACCTTCTCCCGAAGTTACGGTGCTATTTTGCCTAGTTCCTTCACCCGAGTTCTCTCAAGCGCCTGAGTATTCTCTACCTGACCACCTGTGTCGGTTTACAGTACGGTTTAATACACATTAAGCTTAGAAGCTTTTCTTGGAAGCTGGGTATTAGTCAATCTATTGACCGAAATCAATATCTTCGTCACGCCTCATCTCTAACATACCGGATTTGCCTAGTATGCCAAACTACACGCTTAAACTCACTATTCCGTCAGTGAGCTGACCTAACCTTCTCCGTCACTCCATCGCATGGGTATTAAGTACAGGAATGTTAACCTGTTTGCCATCGACTACGCATTTCTGCCTCGCCTTAGGTGCCGACTAACCCTACCACGAATACCGTTGGATAGGAAACCTTGGTCTTCCGGCGAACGGGTTTTTCACCCGTTTTATCGTTACTTATGTCAGCATTCGCACTTCTGATACCTCCAGCATACCTCTCAGTACACCTTCAACAGCTTACAGAACGCTCCCCTACCCAATAATAAATTATTGCCGCAGCTTCGGTGCTATGTTTAGCCCCGTTACATCTTCCGCGCAGGCCGACTCGACTAGTGAGCTATTACGCTTTCTTTAAATGGTGGCTGCTTCTAAGCCAACATCCTAGCTGTCTATGCCTTCCCACATCGTTTCCCACTTAACATAAACTTTGGGACCTTAGCTGGCGGTCTGGGTTGTTTCCCTCTCCACCACGAACGTTAGCACCCGTGGTGTGTCTCCCATATAGTACTTTCACGTATTCGGAGTTTGCATCCTATTGGTACACCGAGATGGCGCCCGCAAAGAAACAGTGCTCTACCCCATGAAGTATTCATATGAGGCTCTACCTAAATAGATTTCGGGGAGAACCAGCTATCTCCCGGTTTGATTGGCCTTTCACCCCTAGTCACAGGTCATCCGCTACTTTTTCAACAGTAGTCGGTTCGGTCCTCCAATGTATGTTACTACAACTTCAACCTGCCCATAACTAGATCACCGGGGTTCGGGTCTACTTCCTGCAACTAAACGCCTAGTTAAGACTCGCTTTCGCTACGGCTCCCTGATTTAGTTAACCTTGCTACAGAAAATAACTCGCTGACCCATTATACAAAAGGTACGCAGTCACATAATAAATATGCTCCCACTGCTTGTATGTAAGCGGTTTCAGGTTCTATTTCACTCCCCTAACAGGGGTTCTTTTCGCCTTTCCCTCACGGTACTGGTTCACTATCGGTCAATCAGTAGTATTTAGCCTTGGATGATGAGCCACCCATCTTCAAACAGGATTTCACGTGTCCCGCCCTACTTGTTGTTAACTTAGTACCACATTAGATATTTCGTATACGGGACTATCACCCCCTACGGTTATTCTTTCCAGAATATTCTACTATAACTAATGCTATCATTAACGGCTAGTCCGCTTTCGCTCGCCACTACTAACGGAATCTCGGTTGATTTCTTTTCCTCCGGGTACTTAGATGTTTCAGTTCTCCGGGTTCGCTCTACAAAATGTAGTGATAGAGATTTGCTCTATCGGGTTTCCCCATTCGGAAATTCTGGAGTAATAGCGCGTCTTATCAACTCCTCCAGACTTATCGCAGATTAGCACGTCCTTCATCGCCTCTGATTGCCAAGGCATCCACCGCTTACACTTATTCAATTAATAGTCCAACTCATACTAGCTATTGCTAGTTGGTTGTGTTATTCACTATTAAAGGTTTTGTATATATAGCTGTTTTAATG
>NZ_NRJH01000004.1 GCF_003585925.1 Psittacicella melopsittaci | reverse complement strand
CCTCTTTACCATACTCCCCCCCCACCCCCACAAAAAAAAGACAGCCCTTGCGGACTGTCTTCACTAATTAATTATTATTTACTGTTGTTTTCTTTTTTCAGTTGTTTATATTTTCCATAGGTGTACTTTCTGCATGCCTCAATAAATTTATCAAAATCTAATGGGTTGATGCCTAAAGCCATTACTCTTGCTTTAACCTCATCTCGGTATTGAGCATGAGCACTAGGATCAGTATATTTGCTCGGATCATAATCCTCGAGAATTTCTTTAACAACTATATCACAGGTTTCCAGTTTGAATACACCAGAATGCTCGAGAACAATTACATCTTCACTAGTAAGCGTATATTCTTGTTCCGTACTTTGGGCATTTCTGTTGTTTCTACTTTCAACTAAGATTGCACTATTATTGCTCTTTTCATCACTTGAAATCGGAGTTCCTGTTTTAACATCACGACCAGCGTCACGAACAGCTTGATATTTATAGTCCTCGTGACCTTGTCCCTTACGACCAACTCTTCTTTCTTTCTCACCACAGTTGTAGATAGAGAGGCGACAGATAATTGTACGTCCATTAGGAATGTTAGTACTGTTAGTAAAACTATTACTTTGGTTAACAATTGAGTTGTTGTAAATAATAGTTTGGTTATCTGCCACAAAGGACGAGTCAGTTAAGTTAACGTGATCACCAGTAATATTAGTTTCTCCTTTAGGAGAGGTAATACTTGTATTAGTTACCGTCACATTACCGTCTGGGTTGTGAATAATCACATCACCAGACGAAGTCGTGAGGTTAGTATTATTTAAGGTAATATTACCTGGAACATAAATAGGTTCTTCACCCTCTTCAAGTGTTGAAGGTACGTATATATCAATAGACTTATTGAACGATACGTTTGAAGCATTAATCACAATATCTGGGGCTGTGATATTGAGAATCTCACCTGTAATATTCGAATTCGAAATATTTACCGCTCCACTTGGAGTAGAGAAGGTAGTATCAGGTGAACTCATGTTAGCTCCCGTTATTGAAGCATTACCTTCACTAGAAACAATTGAGATGTTGTGATGTGAAGTTACGCATGTATTAGTAATGTTAATATCAGCTTTACTATCTACATCCAACGCACTTGTTGTAATGTTGGTGTTGCTTACTGTAAGTTCGCCACTGTTGTCAATTCTCACTTTACTATTCGAGGTAGCTGTTGCTTGTGGATCTACTAAGTTAGAACCAATTACCGCAACATTACCGCCTGCAGTAATGTTAATGCTTGCTCCAGTAACATTAGTATTAGTTACATTTACCGCTCCGTTTGGAGAAGAAATGGTTGTATCTGGAGAAGTTACGCTAGTATTTGCAAGACTAATATTACCTTGAGCAGCCACTAATGACACATTAGTATTAGCAACTAAATTAGTGTTATCGCTGAGGTTAATTGCAGATTTAGCATCTACATCTATATCAACCGGAGCGGTAATATTGGTGCTCGCGATATTAACGCTTTCATTTGCTGAGTAAATACGTACTTTAGACGCAGAGTCAAGAGTTGAACCTTGAGTGATATTAACTGCTTGTTCTGCAATTACCTTAACTTCACCATTTGCGGTAGTTAAGTTAGTTGCACTTATATCAATACCACCTTGAGTTGCTTGTACCTTAACTCCTTGGCTACCAGAAACATTGCTGTTTGCTACGCGAGCCTTGTCTTGAGCGGTAATCTCAACTACACCACTAGTTGCGGTTACATTTGCTCCCTCAACTGTAGTTGCACCCTTAGTTGCATTAACGGTAACGTTTTGGGCTGCGGTTACATTAGTACCATTACCTAGGTTAGCTCCTTGCTCACCAGTTACATTTACCGAGCCCGTAGTCGCAGCTACATTAGTAGCATTAACACTTGCCGTGCCATTAATTGCTCTTACGTTTACGGCATTGTAGGCAGCTACATTACTGTTAGTTAGAGAAGTATTCTCTTGAGCAGTAAAGTTAACTGTACCACTAGCTGCAGTTACATTTGCACCCTCAACGCTAATTGAACCGTTAGTTGCATTAACTGTAACGTTTTGGGCAGCTGTTACTGTAGTACCGTTTCCGAGGTTAGCACCTTGCTTACCAGTAACATTAACCGAACCTGTAGTAGCAGCTACATTAGTAGCATTAACACTTGCCGTACCATTAGTTGCTTCTACATTTACCGCATTGTTTGCTGCTAGGTTACTGTTGCTTACGCTTACATTAGCTTGAGCAGCAATGTTCACGCTTGCATTAGTGCTGAGGTTACTGCTATTCACAGTTACGGAACCATTTGCAGAATCAAGCGTTAGAGCTGTTTGCGCACTGAGGTTCGAAGCATTTAGGTTAACGCCTTGGTTACCTGTGAAGCTTAGAGCATTTTCAGTAGTGAAGTTAGAAGCTTCCCCACTGATTGTGCCGTTAGCCTTCACGGTAACTCCAGCTTTACCAGTAACATTGCTGTTACTTACGCTTGCATTAGCTTGAGCAGTAAGGTTCACATTTGCATTAGTGCTGAGGTTACTGCTATTCACAGTTACCGCACCATTTGCAGATGCTAGAGTTACATTATCTTGAGCTGTAACACTAGTGTTAGCTAGAGTTACTCCTTCTTTACCTGTAACTGTTACATTGTTTGCTTGTGATACTAAGCTTGCGTTGCTTACTTGCGTATTTCCAGCTGTAGTCTCAAGAGTTACGTTGCCTGTTGCTGTAACAGTTGCGTTAGCTACTGTAGTTGCATTTGGACTTGTGAGCGTAACTGTGCTTGCTTTAATGCTAGAGTCAACTACTGTTGCTTTATCACCTGCACTTAAAGTTAGATCGCTGTTAGTTTCAACTTTAGTTTGGTTTTCGAGGGTAATATTACCTTGGCTTGCGCTAATTTGCGTTGGCGTGTAGTTAGTTACACTTGTTGCATTAAGTGTTACATCACCTGCCGTAGCATTAATTATCGCTTTACCTGAGTCATCACCCTGGAAGCTCGAAGTTGTGAGGCTAACATTGTTACCTGTTACATTTAAGTGAGCTGCTTGGCTAACTGTAGAGTTAACTACTTTAACATCTCCACCTTGAGCTAGGATGCTTACGCTTGCATTTGTTCCAGCTGTAGCGCTAATACTTGTGTTATCTAGGTTAGTATCCTTACCTTTAACTACCACTTGACCGTTTTGTTTCGCAGTAGCTACAAGGCTCGCACCTGCAACACTTGTAGTAGCATTGGCAGTTAGGCTTAAGTTCTCACCTTTAACTTGACCTGCAGTTACTGAGAGGTTGTTTGCATTTAAGGCAACATCACCGTTTTCAGAAACTAGGTTGGTTGCGTTAGTAGTGAGGTTGTCTTTAGCACTTAGAGTAACTGCTTTAGTACCATTAATCGTACCACCAGTTAAGCTTATATTAACTGCACTTAAGGAAGCATTTTCTGCATTAACATTGAGACCTTGGCTGGTAATGGTGGTTGCATTCACCGCCACATTGTTAGTTGCATTTAAGTTAGCTCCGTTAGTTACGCTAAAGTTAACTGTTTCTATACCTAGGTTAGAAGCAATAACTGTTGCGTTGTCATTTAAGCTTAGATTTGGAGCAGTGAGATTAATCGATCTTACTGCAGTTAAGGTACCATTGTTTACTACTACACTACCATTTGGTGATGCAAGGTTGAGATCACGACCTGCTTGATAACTGCTATTAGTCGAAGTTAGCTCTTGGTCCCCTGTAACACTTAAATCACCATGGGTTGTTACTAAAGTAGAACCAGTAATCGTTGTGTTTTGGGTTGCTAATGTTCCTAAGGAGATTTCTTGGTTAGCGGTAATTGCCGAAGCATTTACGCTAATGTTGCTCGCTTGAACATTTACGCTACCTTGACTTGTAGTAAAGTTAGAGCCATTAGACACGTCTACGCGCGTTGCACTTATATTGAGATCATCACGGCTAGCAATTAAGGTGTTATTTGCCTCAAATTCATTTGCCGTAACTTTGAATGCACCTTGGTTAGCATAAACTTTAGCGTCAGCTAAGCTTACACAGCCCGCAGTTGCGCAGAAGACTACATCTGTAGTGTTCGACTGATAAGTACCACCTGTAGCAACTAGATTGTTTTGTGCCTCAACATTTACTTGGCGTTGTGCACTAATGCCTGACTGGCTGAGGTTAACCTCTCCTGCAACAGCTAGTACACTTGCATTACCATTTTGGGCAATAACCGTTGCATTTGGTAGAGATACATTACCTGTACGCGCACTCACGCTTACATTGTTAGCCGCGGTAATTAACGAACCTTGACCTTGAATAATGTTACCTACTACATTTTGCTCTGCGGCAACAACTACATCACCTGCAGTTGAGCTGAGAGGCGAAGCACTAATGCTTACATTAGCTTGCGTTGCTTGTAAGCTAATATTGCCTTGAGCAGTAATTGCAGCCTGGTTGAGACTTACGTCTCCACCTTCAAGAGCCACTGCACCTGTAGCGGTAGTGAGGCTATTGTTCGTCACGCTGAGGTTGTTACCTGCTTTAAGGTTAACATCAGCACGAGTTGTTAAGCTACCATTAGCTACACTGAGGTTGTTCACTGCGGTTAGATTAATTGCACTTTGTTCACCTGAAGTGGTTAAGTTTGAAGCTTCAAGGCTAATGTTATTGGCGTTGAGAGCTAAACTATTTACCGAACTTACATTAGTGTTAGTGAAATTAATGTTATTAGCAGCACTCACAGCTACGCTAGTTGCATTGATGTTCGAACCTGTAGCGGTGAAGTTAGCTTGCGCATCCTTGCTGGTGAACTCTACATTACCCTTAGTTGCATAAGCATTGGAGTTAGCAAAAGTAATTGAAGCATTAGCTGTCATTACCACATTAGCGTTGCTTGAGTTGTAATTACCGCCCGAAGCTGCAATTGCTCCTCTGCTTGCAGTTACGCTAACGTTATTAGTTGCCGATACTCCCGAAGAGTTTAAGTCCACATTCTCACCTGCAGTTACTACTGCATTATCTCCTGCCTCAATTTGCGCATTTGGTAAGGACACATTACCTTGAGCTGTCACTGTGATATTACCTTGTTCTGCAGTAAGGATAGCTTTTTCACCCTCTTGCGTAATACCAATAATATCTTGTTCTGCTCTTAAGCTAATATTTCCTGTTGTTGCGGTAATTGGCGAAGCTGAGAAAGTAAGGTTATTGCTTGCTGTTGCCGTTACATCGCCAGCCTTAACTTGCGTTTGACTTAGGGTAATATTGCTTGCACTTAAGCTTGCATTACCTGTTGCTGTCACTGCAGAGTTGTTGCTGAGGCTGAGGTTGTTTTGCGCTTTGAGACTAACTTGAGAGTCAGTACCCGTCGCATTAACTAGGCTGTTATTTACCTCAATGTTTTGTGCGGTAATCTCCAGGCTTTGACATGCGGTAATATTGCTGCTTGTTGCACTTACATTAATGCCTGCTTGAACATTAACAGTGCCGTTAGCTGCACTAATATTGCTATTAGTTGTGCTGATATTACCATTTGCAGCCTTGAGATTAACTCTTGCATCTTGTGCCTGAGCACTTACATTAGTTGCCTTGAGGTTCAGGTTGTTAGTTGCATTTAAGTCAACTGTACCTGTAGTTGCCTCTACCTTGCTGTTGTTAAGGTTGAGATCACTTGCTGCCTCAATAGCAACATCTGTAGCTGCTTTAACCTGAGTATTAGTTAGGTTAACCGTATCACCTGTTACACTCACGTTTTGTTCATGGGCATTAACTTGACTGTTAGTTAAGTTAACTCCTTGACTTGCCGTGAGGTTCACACTTGTTGCGGCATTAACTACACTGTCTGCAAGATTAATCTCTTGTCCTTGCACAAATGTAGAGCTTTGTTGTGAAGTTAGGTTCAGAGCATTAGCATTTACTTGCCCTTGTGCTTTAACTTCAATTGAGCCATTTGCTACTAGAGTAGCATCTGTTGCTTCTACATTGGTTTGCGTTGCATTTACACCAATGGTTGTCCCTGCATTAAGCACAGCGCTATTTAAGCTTACGCTTTGCGCCGTGAGGTTAATAGATCTCTCTGCACGAATATTTTGCGCATTAGAAATATTAACTGTACCTTGCGGTGCACTTAGGTTGAGGTCTAAACCTGCATGAATTTGTGTTTGTGAAACATTAACAAAGTTATTGCCACTTACACTTACATTACCTTGGCTTGCGTTTAGGCTTGCTCCCGTAATGTCTGTAGCTTGGGTGTTAGTATCACCTAAAGAAATATCTCCTTTAGTTGCCCCTAAACTACCTTGGTTAATTGCAATAGTTTCCCCACGCACAAAGGTGTGGTTCGCTGCTTGAGCAGTTGTACTGCTTAAGTTCACTGCTTTAGTTGCAGCAATAGTGATGTTCTCACCAGTTGCATTAACTGTAGCTTGACTTACCGTTACATTTGCTCCAGCTAGAGTTACAGCTGTACCACAAACAACCGAGCTATTAGTGATATTTAACTCAGCGCTTGCTGTAGCGTTAACTTCACCTTGGCTTGACACAGCTGAAGTGTTGTCAAGGTTAATGTTTTTCGCTTTAAGGTTAAGAGCCTCATTACTTCTAATGCTTGAGTTAGTTGCATTGATGTTCTCACCTACATTAATCGCTACGCTATTAGCAGCTATGTTCGAGTTAGTTGCAATTAGGCTACTTGAGGTAGTGTTAATTACAACTTTACCGTCAGTTGCAGTTGCGGTGAGGTTAGTACCTACAGCATTAATGTCACCTGCAGTTGCTGTTACATTAACTTCATTTACTGCTGTTACTACCGAGCTGTTTAAGTCAACAGCTTGACCTGCCGTAATTGCCGCACGATCTCCTGCCGTTACATTAGCATTAGGTAGAGAAACATTACCAGCTTTAGCTGTAACTGTTACATTACCTCTGCTTGCGTTGAGTTCAGATTTACCACCCTCAACGGCAATACCTTGGATGTTTTGCTCTGCCGTTAAGCTAATGTCACCTTCGTTCGAAGTAATTGGTGAAGCTGTGAAAGTAAGGTTGTTAGAAGCACTTACACTCACATTGTTAGTTGCTGTAACTGTAGTTTGATTTAGAGTTACATCAACACCCGTTAAGCTTGCATTACCTGTTGCTAGAACCTGTGAACCATTGCTGAGGTTGAGGTTATTAGCTGCTGTAAGAGTTACATTAGCCTTGTCACCTGTAGCATTAACGAGAGAGTTATTTAGGTCAATGTTATTTGCCTCAATATTGAGTGACTCTCTTGCGGTAATGTTGGTGGTAGTTGCATTAACGTTTTGGGCAACTTTAACATTTACGCTACCTGCAGTTGCACTAATGTTGCTATTGTTTGCCGTGAGGTTGCCTGTAGTTGCAGTTAGATTAACTTTAGCACCCTCTGCATTAGCCGCTACATTAGAGTTATCTAGGTTGAGCTCTTGGTTCGCAGTAAGCTCTACATTACCTGTAGTTGCACTAACTGTAGAGTTAGTTGCGTTAAGGTTGTTAGAAGCACTTACGTTTACATGACCTTGAGCCGTTACTGTACTGTTGGTTAAGTTAACATCTGTACCACTTAGACTTGTGTTACCTGAAGTTGCATTAACCTTGCTGTCAGTAACTTCTAGTTTACTTGTAGCGGTTACATTAGCATTAGTTGCACCTGTTACTTGAGCTTTAGTTAGAGTTACATCCGCACCTGAAACCTCAGCATCACCAGTTGTTGCAGTAACTGTAGTGTTAGTTGCAGTTAAGCTACCAGTTGCAGAAACGTTAGCGTTAACCTTAGCTGTTACTGTGCTGTTAGTTAGTGCTACCTCTGCACCTGTAACTGTTGCGTTACCTGCAGTTGCGTTAACTTTAGTATCAGTTGCAGTTAAGCTACCTGAAGCAGTTACATTAGCATTGTTTGCACCTGTAACTTGAGCTTTAATTAGAGTTACATCTTCACCTGAAACTTGAGCGTCACCAGTTGTTGCAGTAACTGTAGTGTTAGTTGCTGTTAAGCTACCAGTTGCTGAAACGTTTGCATTAACTTGAGCTGTTACACAGCTGTTAGTTAGAGCTACCTCTGCACCTGTAACTGTTGCGTTACCAGCAGTTGCGTTAACTTTAGTATCAGTTGCTGTTAAGCTACCTGAAGCAGTTACATTAGCATTGTTTGCACCTGTAACTTGAGCTTTAGTTAGAGTTACATCCGCACCTGAAACCTCAGCGTCACCAGTTGTTGCAGTAACTGTAGTGTTAGTTGCTTCTAACTTGTTAGTTGCTGAAACATTAGCATTAACGTTAGCCGTTACTGAGCTGTTAGTTAGAGTTACATCTGTACCTTTAACATCAGCATTACCAGTTGTTGCGGTTACGCTGGTGTTAGTTGCTTCTAACTTGTTAGTTGCTGAAACATTAGCGTTAACGTTCACTGTTACTGTGCTGTTAGTTAGAGTTACATCAGCACCTTTAACATCAGCATTACCAGTTGTTGCTGTTACGCTTGTGTTAGTTGCTTCTAACTTGTTAGTTGCTGAAACGTTAGCGTTAACGTGAGCTGTTACTGTGCTATTAGTTAGAGTTACATCTGCACCTTTAACATCAGCATTACCAGTTGTTGCGGTTACACTTGTGTTAGTTGCTTCTAACTTGTTAGTCGCTGAAACATTAGCGTTAACTTCAGCTGTTACTGAGCTGTTAGTTAGAGATACCTCTGCACCTTTAACATCTGCATTACCAGTTGTTGCTGTTACGCTTGTGTTAGTTGCTTCTAACTTGTTAGTTGCTGAAACGTTAGCGTTAACGTGAGCTGTTACTGTGCTATTAGTTAGAGTTACATCTGCACCTTTAACCTCAGCATTGCCAGTTGTTGCTGTTACGCTTGTGTTAGTTGCTTCTAACTTGTTAGTTGCTGAAACATTAGCATTAACGTTTGCCGTTACTGAGCTATTAGTTAGAGTTACATCTGCACCTTTAACATCTGCATTACCAGTTGTTGCTGTTACGCTTGTGTTAGTTGCTTCTAACTTGTTAGTTGCTGAAACATTAACGTTTGCACCTTTAACTTGAGCTTTAGTTAGAGATACATCAGCTCCTTTAACTGTAGCATTACCAGTTGCTGTAACTGTTGTATTAGTTGCAGTTAAGGTACCAGTTGCATTAACACTTGCATTACCTTGAGCTGTTACACAGCTGTTAGTTAGAGCTACCTCTGCACCTGTAACTGTAGCATTTCCTGTAGTTGCAACTAGGCTAGAGTTATTTGTTTCTAGTTTATTAGTTGCTGTTACGTTTACATTGCTATTAGCTGTAACGCTTGTATTCGCAAGAGTTACATTAGTTGCAGTTAGCGTTGCATTACCTTTAGCTTCAACTTTAGAGTTGTTGCTGAGGCTGAGGTTGTTGCTTGCATTTAAAGTAATGTCAGCATCAGTACCTGTAGTGGTAATTGAAGTATTAGAACCAGTAATGTTGTTTGCATTAATGCTAATTGCATTAGCTGCAGTTAGATTACTGTCAGTTGCATTTACATCTTTACCAACTTTAACGTTAATTCCAGCTGTAGGCGAGTAAACGCTTACATTGTCTAGAGTTAAGGTACCGTTAGTTGGGTCCTCTGCTGAGAAGTTAACATTTGCATTTGCTGATTTATAACTACCGTTAGTTGCTGTAATAGCACCTTGGCTTGAGTTTACATCAATGTTTTGCTCAGCATTAGCGTTTGCGTTAGTTAAGTTAATGTCATTAGTTGCATTAACTGTTACGCTACCTTCTTTAGCTGTGAGGCTCGCATTAGGTAGACTTAAGTTCTCACCTGCTTTAACAACAATGTTTTGTTTTGCGGTTAACTCAGAGCCTTTACCGTCTACTACTGCACCTGTAATGTTCTTCGCAGCGGTGATAGTAATGTTGTTACCTGAGTTAATTGGTGATGCACTAAAGCTTACATTACCAGCTGTAGCATCTACAGTTACATTACCATTTGTAGTGTTTACTGTAGTCTCGCTTAGAGTTAGATCACCTGCTTTAGCTACTAGGCTAGCGTTACCTGTAGCATCAATGCTTGTGCCATTAGTTGCTTTAAGTGCCTTAGCAGCTGTTAACTCAACATTAGAGTTAGCACCAGTTGCATTAACTGTTGTGTTGTTGAGGTCAATGTTTTGGGCATTAACTACGAGGCTATCACGCGAAGTGATGTTAGTAGTAGTTGAGCTTACATTGTTACCTACATTTACATTAACACTGCCGTTAGTTGCACTAATGTTAGCGTTAGTTGTAGTTAAGTCACCTGTAGTTGCAGTTACATTAACCTTAGCTCCTTCAGCATTAGCTGACACACTTGAACCATTTAAGGTTACGTTGTTTTGTGCACCTAAATCTGCATTACCAGTTCTCGCGATCACACTTGTATTTGTGAGGCTTAGGTTTTGTGTTGCAGTTAAGTTTGTTGCTGTTGCATTAACGGTAGAGCTATTTAAGCTTACATTTGTTGCTGAAACAAATGCGTGTTCACCTGCAGTAATGTTGAGGCTAGTTGCACTTACATTACCTTTAGCTTTAACTTCAACCGAAGAGTTTGCTACTAAAGTAGCGTTATTAGCTTCAACATCAGCAACTGTAGCATTTAAACCTATAGTAGTTGCAGCATTTAATCCACTGTTGTTGAGGATAATGCTTTGCGCTGTAAGGTTAATAGATCTATCAGCACGGATATTGTCGCTATTAGTGATATTAACTGTACCCTCTGGAGCACTGAAGTTAATATCTTTACCAGCTTTAACTTTAGTACCAGTAACATTCACAAAACTATTGCCACGTAAGCTTACATTACCTGCAACAGCTGTGAGGTTGCTACCTGTAACCGCAGTAGTTGCCGTAGTTTCATTACCGAGAGAGATGTCTCCGGTCGTTGTTGCTAGGTTAGTGTTGTTTACTACTAGAGCTTTACCACGTACCAGAGCGTTATTGCTTGCTGAAGCATTAACACCTGTTAGGCTAACTGTTTCATTTGCGGTAATGGTGAGGTTGTCACCTGTAGCCTTAACTGTAGCTTGGTTAACTCTTACGTTATCACCTGCTAGAGTTACTGATGTACCACAAACTACCGAACCATTAGTGATATTTAACTCTGCGGTTGCTGTAGCGTTAACTTCACCTTTAGCTGACACTGCTGCAGTGTTGTCAAGGTTAATGTTTTTCGCTTTAAGGTTAAGAGCTTCATTACTTCTAATGTTTGAATTAGTTGCATTGATGTTCTCACCTACATTAATTGCTACGGTGTGAGCAGAGATATTGCTATTAGTTGCAATTAAGCTTGCCGTTGTAGCATTCACTACTACTTTACCGTCTTGTGCAGTTGCAGTGAGGTTAGTACCTACAGCATTAATGTCACCTGCAGTTGCAGTTACATTAACTTCATTTACTGCATTAACTACCGAGCTGTTTAAGTCAACCGCTTTACCTGCAGAGATTACTGCACGGTTACCTGCATTAACATTAGCATTAGGTAAGGTTACATTACCTGTTTGTGCTGTTACGCTTACATTACCTTTAACAGCATTTAATTGTGATTTATTAGCAGCTGTAGCTTCACCGTAAACATTATTACCTGCAGTTAAGGTGATATCACCTTCGTTAGAAGTAATTGGCGAAGCGGTAAAGGTTAGGTTGTTACTTGCTGTCGCATTTACATTCTTAGTTGCAGTTACAGTTGTTTGACTTAGAGTTACATCTGTACCTGTTAAGCTTGCATTGCCTGTTGAAGTAACACTTGTACCATTACGTAAGCTTAGGTTTGCTTTAGCGGTTAGGCTAACATCTGCATTAGTACCTGTAGCATTAACTTCAGTACTATCTAGATCGATATTTTTAGCATCTATCTCTAGAGCTTGGTTCGAAGTAATATTCGAACTTGTAGCTGAAACATTATTACCTACAGTAACGTTTACGCTACCTAAGGTTGCGGTAATGTTGGCGTTAGTTGCGGTTAAGTCACCGTTAGTTGCACTTAGGTTAACTTTAGCACCTTCTGCATTTGCAGCTACATTAGTGTTATTTAAGTTTAAGTTCTTATCTGCAGTTAGGTCTACATTACCTGTAGTTGCCGTAACTGTAGTGTTAGTTGCGTTAAGATTTTCTGAAGCAACTACTTTAGTATTTACTTGAGCACTTACAGTGCTGTTAGTTAATTTAACTTCAGTACCAGTTAGGCTAGTGTTACCTTTAGTTGCCTTAACTACAGTGTTAGTTGCATTAAGCTCAGCAGTAGCTGTTACATTTGCATTAGTTGCCCCTGTAACATTTGCTTTAGTTAGAGTTACGTCTGTACCTTTAACTGTAGCGTCACCTGTAGATGCTGTTACTGTTGTATTAGTTGCAGTTAAAGCACCAGTTGAGCTTAGGTTCGCGTTAACGTTCGCTGTTACACCGCTGTTAGTTAGAGTTACTTGCGCACCTTTAACATCAGCATTACCAGTTGTTGCATTAACTGTTGTGTTAGTTGCTTCTAACTTGTTAGTTGCAGAAACATTTGCGTTAACTTGAGCATCTACACTGCTGTTAGTTAGAGCTACTTGCGCACCTGTAACTGTAGCATTACCAGTTGTTGCCTTAACTTTAGTATCAGTTGCAGTTAAAGTACCTGAAGCTGTTACATTCGCATTAGTTGCACCTGTAACATTTGCTTTAGTTAGAGTTACGTCAGTACCTTTAACAGTCGCGTCACCTGCAGTTGCAGTAACTGTAGTGTTGTCTGCAGTTAAAGCATCTGAAGCTGTTACATTCGCATTCTTAGCAGCTGTTACATTTACTTTATCTAGAGTTACCTCAGCACCTTTAACATCAGCATTGCCAGTTGTTGCGTTAACTGTTGTGTTAGTTGCTTCTAACTTGTTAGTTGCAGAAACATTTGCATTAACTTGAGCATCTACACTGCTGTTAGTTAGAGTTACTTGCGCACCTGTAACTGTTGCGTTACCAGTTGTTGCCTTAACTTTAGTATCAGTTGCAGTTAAAGTACCAGAAGCTGTTACATTAGCATTAGTTGTACCTGTAACATTAACTTTAGTTAGAGTTACGTCAGTACCTTTAACAGTCGCATCACCTGCAGTTGCAGTAACTGTAGTGTTGTCTGCAGTTAAAGTTTCTGAAGCTGTTACATTCGCATTCTTAGCAGCTGTAACATTTACTTTATTTAGAGTTACCTCAGTACCTTTAACGTCAGCGTCACCAGCTTTGGCTGTAACTGTTGTATTAGTTGCAGTTAAAGTACTTGAAGCATTAACACTTGCATTACCTGCTGCTGTTACCGTGCTGTTAGTTAGAGTTACTGCAGTTCCTTTAACATCAGCATCACCAGTTGTAGCAGAAACTGTAGCATTAGTTGCAGTTAAAGTACCTGATGCATTAACACTTGCATTAACGTTAGCTGTTACACTGCTGTTATTTAGTGTTACATCCTTACCTTTAACATCCGCACTACCAGTTGTTGCTGTAACTGTAGCATTAGTTGCAGTTAAAGTACCAGTTGCATTAACACTTGCATTACCTTGTGCTGTTACTGTGCTATTAGTTAAAGCAATATCTTTTGCAGTTAAGCTTGCGTTACCTGCTTGTGCCGTAACTGTAGAGTTATCTACATTTAGCGTGTCAGTTGCAGTTAACGTTGCATTACCTGTAGCTTCAACTTTAGATTTATTGTTGAGGCTGAGGTTGTTTCTTGCATTTAAGGTAATGTCAGCCTTGTCACCTGTAGTAGTAATTGAAGTGTTAGAACCTGTAATGTTAGTTGCATTAATGCTGATTGCATCTTTTGCAGTTAAGTTACTGTCGCTTGCAATTACATCTTGACCTACAGTTACATTTACTCCGCCTGCAGTAGCAGTAATGTTACTGTTAGTTGCAGTGAAGTTACCAGCTGTAGCAGTTACATTAACTTTAGCACCTTGAGCATTTGCACTTACATTGCTGTGCTCAAGATTTACATTGTTAGTTGCATTTAATTCAACATTGCCAGTTTGAGCATTAACTTTAGTGTTAGTTAAGCTAATGTTATTGCTTGCCGTTAAGTTAGCTTCAGTTGAGGCATTAACTGTTGAATTGTTTAGAGTTACATTGCTTGCGGCAATAGCTACTCCAGCCTCACGAGAAGTAAGGTTCAGAGCTTGGCCTGTTACATTGCCTTTTGCAGCTTTAACTTCAATTGAGCCGTTTGCAACTAGAGTTGAGTTTTCTGCCTCAACATTAGTTTGTGTTGCATTTACCCCAATTGTTGTTGCTGCATTTAATACAGTGTTGTTAAATTTAACGCTTTGAGCAGTTACATTAATTGAACGCTCTGCACGTAAATTCGAGTTATTGGTGATATTAACTGTACCGTTAGGAGCACTTAAGTTAAGGTCTTGACCTGCGTTAACTGTTGTTGCAGAGAGGTTAACACCTTTATCACCTGATACACTTACATCTTTACCTGCAACTAAGCTTGTTGAGCTGAGGTTAGTTGTTTGTGTGCTTAGGTTACCTAAAGAGATTTCTCCTTTAGTTGCTTCTAAAGTACCGTCAGTTATATCAATTGAGCTACCACGCACAAAGGTGTGGTTAGCAGCATTAGCGGTAGTGCTTGTTAAGTTAACTGCTTTAGTTGCAGCAATAGTGATGTTCTCACTTGTTGCCGTAACTGTAGATTTGTTAACCGTTACATTTGCACCAGCTAGAGTTACATCTGTACCACAAACTACTGAGCTGTTAGTGATATTTAACTCTGCCGTAGCTGTTGCGTTAACTTCACCTTTAGCTGACACTGCTGAAGTGTTGTCAAGGTTAATGTTTTTCGCTTTAAGGTTAAGAGCTTCATTACTTCTAATGTTTGAACTAGTTGCATTGATGTCTTTACCTACATTAATTGCTACGGTGTTAGCAGAGATATTGCTATTAGTTGCAATTAAGCTTGCCTCTTTAGCATTCACTACTACATTACCCTTCTCTGCAGTTGCAGTTAGGTTAGTACCTACAGCATTAATGTCTCCAGCTGTCGCAGTTACATTAACTTCATTTACTGCTTTAACTACTGAGCTGTTTAAGTCAACAGCTTGACCTGCCGTGATTACCGCACGATCTCCCGCCGTTACATTCGCATTTGGTAGAGAAACATTACCAGCTTTAGCTGTAACTGTTACATTACCACTGCTTGCGTTAAGCTCAGATTTACCACCCTCAACCGCAACACCTTTAATGTTTTGCTCTGCTGTTAAGGTGATATCACCTTTGTTAGAAGTAATTGGCGAAGCTGTGAAGGTTAAGTTATTACCTGCAGTAGCCGTTACATTACCAGACGCCGTAACTGTAGTTTCACTTAGAGTTACATCTCTACCTGTAAAGCTTGCGTTACCTGTTGATACTACTTTAGAACCATTCGTTAGGCTGAGGTTATTAGTAGCATTTAAAGTAATGTCAGCATCAGTACCTGTAGTGGTAATCGAAGTGTTAGAACCTGTAATGTTAGTTGCATTAATGCTAATTGCATTATCTGCAGTTAGATTACTGTCAGTTGCATTTACATCTTTACCAACTTTAACGTTAATACCAGCTGTAGGCGAGTAAACGCTTACATTGTCTAGAGTTAAGGTACCGTTAGTTGGGTCCTCTGCTGAGAAGTTAACATTTGCAGCTCTTGAAGTATAGCTACCGTTAGTTGCTGTAATTGCACCTGAAGTAGAGTTCACATCAATATCTTTAGCAGCTGACGCACTTGCATTTGCAAGGTTAATGTTATTTTTCGCTGTAACTTCTACGCTACCTGCATTTGCCGTTAAGCTTGCGTTAGGTAGAGTTAGGTTACCACCTGCTTTAACAACAATGTTTTGTTCAGCTGTTAATTGTGAGCCTGAACCTTTAACTACTGCACCTGTAATGTTCTTCGCAGCAGTGATAGTAATGTTGTTACCTGAGCTAATTGGTGATGCACTAAAGCTTACATTACCTGCTTGAGCATCTACAGTTACATTACCATTTGTAGTGTTTACTGTAGTTTCGCTTAGAGTTAGATCACCTGCTTTAGCTACTAGGCTAGCGTTACCTGTAGCATCAATGCTTGTGCCATTAGTTGCTTTAAGTGCCTTAGCAGCTGTTAACTCAACATTAGATTTAGCACCAGTTGCATTAACTGTAGTGTTATTTAGGTCAATGTTTTGCGCATTAACTACGAGGCTATCACGTG
Organism: Psittacicella melopsittaci; assembly: GCF_003585925.1. Taxonomy (GTDB): domain Bacteria; phylum Pseudomonadota; class Gammaproteobacteria; order Enterobacterales; family Psittacicellaceae; genus Psittacicella; species Psittacicella melopsittaci. The sequence continues at coordinate 2,224 of NZ_NRJH01000004.1, read as the reverse complement.
AAGTGATGTTAGTCGTAGTTGAGCTTACATTGTTACCTACGGTTACATTAACACTGCCGTTAGTTGCACTAATGTTAGCGTTAGTTGTAGTTAAGTCACCTGTAGTAGCAGTTACATTAACCTTAGCTCCTTCAGCATTAGCTGACACACTTGAACCATTTAAGGTTACGTTGTTTTGAGCTTTAAGGTCTGCATTACCTTGGCTTGCATTAACTGTAGAGTTAGTTACTGTTAAGTTAGCTTTTGCACTTACGTTTACGTTGTCACGTGCACTTACTGTGCTGTTAGTTAATTTAACTTCATCACCTGTTAATGCAGTGTTACCTTTAGTTGCGTTAACTACAGTGTTAGTTGAATTAAGCTCACCAGTAGCAGTTACATTCGCATTAGTTGCACCTGTAACATTTGCTTTAGTTAGAGTTACATCTGTACCTGATACATCAGCATTACCTGTTTCAGCGTTAACTGTTGTATTAGTCGCTGTTAAAGCACCTGTTGAGCTTACATTCGCGTTATCTTGAGCTGTTACACAGCTGTTAGTTAGAGTTACTCCGTCACCTTTAACTGTAGCGTTACCTGCTGTAGCCTCAACTTTAGTATCAGTTGCCGTTAAGGTACCTGTAGCAGTTACATTCGCATTAGTTGCACCTGTAACATTTGCTTTAGTTAAGCTTACTTCAGTACCTGATACATCAGCATTACCTTTTGTAGCGTTAACTGTTGTATTAGTTGCAGTTAAAGCCGCAGTTGAGCTTACGTTTGCATTAGTGTTCGCTGATACACAGCTGTTAGTTAGAGTTACTCCGTCACCTTTAACGCTTGCGTTACCTGCAGTAGCGTCAACTTTAGTATCAGTTGCGGTTAAGGTACCTGTAGCCGTTACATTAGCATTAGTTGCACCTGTAACATTTACTTTATTTAAGTTTACGTCAGTACCTGATACATCAGCATTACCTGTTTCAGCGTTAACTGTTGTATTAGTTGCAGTTAAAGCCGCAGTTGAGCTTACGTTTGCATTAGTGTTCGCTGATACACAGCTGTCAGTTAGAGTTACACCTTTACCTTTAACTGTAGCGTTACCAGTAGATGCAGTTACTGTAGTGTTATTTGCTGTTAACTCACCTGAAGCAGTTACATTAGCATTAGTTGCACCTGTAACATTTACTTTATTTAGAGTTACATCAGTACCTTTAACATCCGCATCACCGTTTGCAGCTGAAACTGTTGTGTTGGTTGCTTTTAAAGTACCTGAAGCATTCACACTTGCATTACCTTCAGCTGTTACCGTGCTGTTAGTTAGAGTTACGTCAGTACCTTTAACATCAGCATCACCATCTTTTGCTGAAACTGTAGTATTAGTTGCTTTTAAAGTACCTGAAGCATTAACACTTGCATTAACTTCAGCCGTTACCGTGCTGTTAGTTAGAGTTACATCCTTACCTTTAACATCTGCACTACCAGTTGTTGCTGTAACTGTTGTGTTAGTTGTAGTTAAGGTACCAGATGCATTAACACTTGCATTAACGTGAGCTGTTACACAGCTGTTATTTAGGGTTACATTCGCACCTTTAATATCCGCACTACCAGTTGAAGCTGTAACTGTAGCGTTATCTACATTCAGATTGTCTTTTGCAGTTAGGGTTGCATTACCTGTAGCTTCAACTTTAGATTTATTGCTGAGGCTTAGGTTATTGCTTGCATTTAAGGTAATGTCAGCATCAGTACCTGTAGTAGTAATTGAAGTATTAGAACCTGTAATGTTAGTTGCATTAATGCTGATTGCATCTTCTGCAGTTAGGTTACTATCGCTTGTAATTACGTCTTTACCTACAGTTACATTTACTCCGCCTGCAGTAGCAGTAATGTTACTGTTAGTTGCCGTTAAGTTACCGTTAGTTGCGATTACATTAACTTTAGCATCTGGTGCATTCGCACTTACATTGCTATTTTCAAGGTTGATATTGTTAGTTGCATTTAAGTCAACATTGCCTGTTTGAGCGTTAACTTTAGTGTTAGTTAAGCTAATGTTATTGCTTGCCGTTAAGTTAGCCGCTGTTGAGGCATTAACTGTTGAACTGTTTAGAGTTACATTGTTTGCGGCAATAGCTACTCCAGCCTCACGAGAACTACTGTTCAGATCTTGGCCTGTTACATTGCCTTTTGCTGCTTTAACTTCAATTGAGCCTTTTGCAACTAGAGTTCATCTTTCTGCATCAACATTAGT
>NZ_NRJH01000039.1 GCF_003585925.1 Psittacicella melopsittaci | reverse complement strand
CCAATGAAGCTCTCATTCTGCAGTACTTAACCGAGTGCTGGGGGGTAGCGTGTCTCAAATTATTGGTACTTTAGAATCAAACGGTAAAGTATTTATCGTTAACCCAGCAGGGATTGTTTTTGGAGCAAACTCAGTTGTAAACGTACAGTCTTTAGTTGCATCAACTCTTGATATTAGCAACGAGGACTTTGTTAAAGGCAACTATGTATTTAACCAAGACAAAGACCAAGCTATTGCTAGCGTTATCAACCAAGGTTTAATTAAAGTAAACGATGACGGTACTCTAGCTTTAGTGGGTGGTAAAGTAGTAAACAATGGAATTCTGGAAGCAAAAAATGGTACAGTGTACTTACTAGCAGGTCAGTCAATTACCATTCAGGATTTAGACAACCCATTAATTTCTTACAAAGTTACTGCCGATAACAAAGCTGTTAACCTTGGGGAAATTGTATCTAAACGTGCTTATTTATTAGCAAATAAAGTAGCAAATGGCTACACTTCTGCAAGTCAATTTGCTGATGTAATTTCGGCATCTGACTCTGCACGTAAAGCAACAATTACAGCAAACGGTGAAGTTTTACTTTACGGTGCTTCTGAGTCAGAATTAGTACAACAAACTAATTTCACAGATGCACAATTAGCGGCTAATATTAGCAATCAATCTGGCTTAGTAGTAATTAATGGCACAATCAATGCCTCTAATGCTGCAGGTACAGGTGGTACAGTAACAGTTCTAGGTGATACTGTAAGTCTAGAGAGCTCTGCATTAGTAGATGCATCTGGTAACCAAGGTGGACAAGTTTATCTTGGCGGTGATTTACAAGGTACAGGTGAACTAAAACTAGCAGCTAACACTAGTGTTGCACAAGGTGCGGTAGTAAACGTATCTGGTAACCAAGGAGATGCAGGTAAAGCTATCTCTTGGGGTAACACCGCAAATTATGATGGTTCTTTCTATGCTACCTCTGTAAATGGCAATGGTGGCTTTATTGAGACTTCAGGTAACTCCTTAAGTCTTGGCACTAATGTGTTCGTTGATACAAGATCTACATACGGTACAACGGGTAACTGGTTATTAGATCCAGACTCAATTCTTGTAGTTAACTCTTCGCCGAGCTGGTCTAAAATTAATACATTTGTGAATAGTACATCAAGAAACTATTCAGCTTCAAATCTTACTTCACTATCTGGTCCTGAGTTTAGTGCAGATGATGCAGTAGCGGCAAGAACACGAGCTACTTATACTTTTATTACCGATTCAGACATCCAAACTTACTTAAAGACCACAGGCGTAACCTTAACAGCAAGAAAGCACGTTGACTTCTATTATGTAAATATAACCGCAACAGATGCAGGTGCTGGTGATTTAACGGTTTATGCAAGACAATTTGTTAATTTTACAGAAAGTGAAATTAACCTCTCAGGTTCTTTAAATATCTATGATGGTAATACATCTCCGGCATACTTTAATGTTACGGATTCTTGTATTACTGCAGCTAATATTAGATATACCAATTCTTCTAGTTCAGAAGCTGAAGTGGTTGGTATAGTAAATATCAATAATAGTACCTTAAATGCAACATCTGGTGGTATTTATTTAAATACTTCAGATGAAGTAACAATAGAGAACGCTTCTAAGTTATATGCTACTAACATTACCATTCATGGTAGTGAGATAACTATCCAGAATGACGATACTCTTCTTTGTGCTACTGATGTTACCGTTAATGGTACAGGTAAGCTTAAAGTTACAGATAACGCTAAAGTTAATGCTACTGCTACAGTATCTTTTTATACACAAGATAGCGAGCTAGAAGTAGATGAAAATTCTGAAATTAATTCAGATAACATTACTTTAAATGCTTCTAAGGTTAATGTAACTGATGCTACTTTAAATGGAACAAATAATCTCACCATCACAGCTGCTAGAGAAGATGGTGATAGGAATGAAATTTTTATTAAAGACAACGCAGTTTTAAAAGCTGCTAATATTAGTATAAATGCAGGTGACTCTTCAAGCTCGTTATCTATAGAGAATACCCAGTTAACAGCGAGCAATAATGCTAGCTTAACTAGTACTAGTGTAGAGATTAAAGGTTCTACTTTTAAAGTAGATAATCATCTAGAAGCTAATGCTTCTTCAGAGCTCTGTGTAACAAGTAATTCTGAAGTTAATGCGAGTACGATTAACTTTACTGCGGGTGTAACTTTAAATGTTGATAGTTCAAACATTACCGCAAAAAAAGATTTATCACTTTGCTCTACTACGAGTGGGATAAACCTTATTAGTAGTAACTTAAGTGCACAAAATGTTAATGTAAGTTCAAACCTGCAAACTACAGTTAGCAATTCAACCTTAAATGGTACTACAAGTGTAAACTTAAACGTTGGTACTACTGCGGCTATTAGCAGCTCGAGTAAATTACTTTCTGCTAATGAAGTTAATGTAAAAGCGGGTTCGATTGAAGTTAATACTTCGTCTGAAGTAAATGCAACCATTGTAAATGCTACATCTACAGGTAGTCTGACCATTGACTCAGCAAAAGTTGTAGGTACTGAAGTTGATTTAAACGCAAGCTCTACAGCAACAATTAGGAATGGCTCTAATGTTAACGGGGCAAACAATACTAATATCTCTGGTAGAAGCGTTACTGTAACAGGACAAAATACTCTTGTTAATGGTTCTAATATTAAAGTTGTAGCTAGCGAAAGTATAGAGGTAAGCAGTTGTGCTACGATAAATGCTACTAAAAATGCATCTTTAAACGCAACTAGAACTCTAACTATAAGCTGTGCAACAGTTAAAAGTCCTGAAACAAGTCTTCACTCAGGTCAAGGTATTACTATTAACCGAAGTAATGTTAGCGGAGAAAATAATTTAACTATTACCTCTAACTCGGGAAATACTAACGTAAGTAACTCTAACCTTTCAAGTACAAATGTAACCGTTAATGTTAGCACTCTAAATCTTTGTGCTTCAAATGTTAATGGTACGAAGAAGGTATTAGTTAATGCATCTGAAAATCTTAATGTTACAGGTAGATCTAACATTACCAGTGAGGTAATTACCTTAGATAGTGATAATAGACTTTTAGTTACAGGTAACGCAAAAGTTAACGCAACTGTCTGTGTAACCATTACTTCTGACGAATTAATTAATGTTAGCTGCAACAGTGAAATTAACTCTCCTGTTATCAATATTACAGGTAAAGATGTTAGTGTAGTACGTAACGCAAAACTGAATTCTACAGATTCGGTAACCGTTAATGGTAGCTCAAGTGTAACTGTAAATAGTTCTACGATAAATGGGACACAAGGGTTATGTTGCATTAGAACGTAATTCTACAGTAAATGCTAATAATATTAATGTTTCTGGTAAGGAAGTAACTGTAGAGGATTCAACCTTAAACGGAACATTAAACACGACTATTACAGGTACAGAAAATGTACTAGTATCTAGTTCAACTGTAAATGGTACGACTGCAACAATTAAAGGTGATGGTCAAGTATCTATTGAAGAAGGTACCGAAGTAACCGCAAAAGAAGTTACAGTTTCAGGTGACGAAGTAACAGTAGCTAACTCTCGCTTAAACGGAACTGCAAACTCTAGTGTTACAGGTACAACCTCAGCTACAATCACAAATGGTGCTGAACTAAACAGTGTTAATGCAACTGTATCTGGTAAAGATGTATCAATTGAACAAGCAACAATTAATGGTACATCTAATGCAGCAGTTAATGCTACAGGTACTGTTACTTTAGTTGAGTCTACAGTTAAAGGTGAAAATGCTTCAGTTTCAGGTGCAACGGTAGAAATTCTTGATGAATCATTAGTTGAAGGTACAATAGCAACTGTTAATGGTACGCAAGTAACTGTATCTGAATCTAGAGTAAATGGTACTAACTCAGCAACGATTAATGGTACTACTGTTTCTTTAGGAGATAGATCTGAAGTAAATAGTGTTAACGCTACAGTAAATGGATCTGTTGTGACTCTTGAAGGTGCAACAGTAAACGGTACGAAAAATGCCTTAGTATGTGCAACTACAAGTGCAAGCGTAAGCGGATCAACTGTTGAAGGGGAAAACGCTTCGGTAGTAGCTAATACAGTAACTATTGATAACTCAAAAGTAAACGGTACAGCAAATGCTTTAGTATGTGCAACTACAAGTGCAATCTTAAGCGATGGAGCAACTGTTGAAGGAGCAAATGCTTCGGTAGTAGCTGGTTCTGCAACTCTTGAAGATGCAACAGTAAACGGTACGAAAAATGCCTTAGTATGTGCAACTACAAGTGCAAGCTTAAGCGATGGAGCAACTGTTAAAGGGCCAAACGCTTCGGTAGTAGCTAATACAGTAACTCTTGATAACGCAAAAGTACAAGGTTCAGCAAATGCTTTAGTATGTGCAACTACAAGTGCAAGCTTAAGCGATGGAGCAATTGTTGAAGGGCCAAACGCTTCGGTAGTAGCTGATACAGTAACTCTTGATAACGCAAAAGTAAACGGTACGAAAAATGCTTTAGTATGTGCAACTACAAGTGCAAGTTTAAGCAATCAAGCGACTGTTGAAGGAGCAAACGCTTCGGTAGTAGCTGATACAGTAACTCTTAACAAGTCAACAGTACAAGGTTCAGCAAATGCAACAGTTAAAGCTCAAACCAAGGCAACGTTAGAAAATGGTTCTACAGTTGAAGGGGTAAATGCTTCAGTAACTGGTGCTGATGTAGTTGTTGATAACTCATTAGTAGATGGTTCAACTAATGCTACTGTTGCAGGTACTAACAGCGTTACTGTTAATAACTCAGCGAAAGTTAATGGTACTAATACGCTAGTAAATGCACCAACAGTTGTAGTAGATGGATCTGAAGTAACAGGTACTAAGACTTTAGTTAATGGTACTAGCGTAACTTTAAACAACTCTGCAACAGTTAAAGCACAAGCAGGGGTTACAGTTAACGGTACAAGCATAACTATTGATAATGCTACAGTTAACGGTACTACTGAGACTTTAGTAAATGCAAGTACAAGCATTCTGGTGAACAACCAAGCTCAGGTTCTAGGTACTGACGTTAATTTAAGTGCGCCAAGCATTGCAATTAAAGGCCAGTCTAATGTTTCTGCAAGCAACCAAACTCTTGTAAATGGTACAAAATACATTGCAGTAGAGAACTCTACAGTTGGTAATAACTCTGCAAATACAAGCTTAACTGCAACTAACATTAGTGTTACAGGAGAAAATGCTCATGTAACTGGTACTGATGTTACTTTAACTGCAACTAATGTTGCGGTAAACGATCAAGGTAAAGTAGCAGCTACGGCAAATACTAACGTAAAAGCAGCTAATGTAAGCCTCAATGCAGGTACTATAGGTTCAACTGATGCTACGGGTACTACCCTAGTACAGGCAACTACAGTAAATGCAGCTAATAGTGCAAATATCCTTGGTGGCACCAAAGGCGTGACAGTTAATGCAACAAGCATTGACCTTAACGCAACTACAGTTAACTCGAAAGGGGCAACTCTAGTAAATGCAACAGTTGTAACTGTAACCAATAACTCACTAGTTAATGGTACAGATACAAATCTCTCAGCAGCAACAGTTCTTACTGTTCAAGGTTCAACAGTTGACTCAACTAACTCAACTAAACTAGTTGCTGATAAAGTAAATGTAACTAACAGTGTGGTTAACTCAACAGGCGCAACTGTAGTTAATGCAACTAGCCTCCTTGATGTAACTCAAGGTTCTAAAGTTGAAGGTTCGAGCGTTGACTTAAATGCAACTGCTGCTAAACTTAACGTATCAGACAGTAACCTAACAGCTAGAACTGGTAACGTTACTTTAAGAACCCCACAAAGCATTGAATTAACTAATGCTAATGTTTCTGGAGCAAGTGTAATTGCTCGTGCACCAGTAATTAATGTGACTAAAGGTAGCATTAAAGCTAACCAAACAGAAATTTCTCTTGGTGACGGTAATACCAATAAAGTTAACTTAAATGAAACAAGCTTAACTACCGATGGTGGTACAGCTGACATTAACGTTCAAGGTAAAGAAGAGATTACGGTAACTAACACGACTATTCACTCGTCGCGTGATCTAAACCTTACTGCTCCAGCTGGTAATGTAACAGTTAACAATGGTACAGTAAGAGCGGATCGTTATATTAACATTACCGCTCCAAATGTAAGCCTGAACGACAATGTAACTGTAACGGCTCCTAACTTAAGTTTAACAACCACTAACTATAGCACTAAAGGTGGGGCAACGATCAACGCTACTGATAATGCGTCGATTAGTGCAACTGACTTTAATGCAACTAACTTAAAAGTTAATACTAAAAACGCAACTATTAGTGCAACTAATATTACTTTAGTTGGCGGTACAATTAACGGTACAAATGCGGTTAATGTAAGTGCAACAGGTAACTTAAGTAGTAATGCAACTTTAGTTTCAGAAAATGGTAATACAAGTGTAAGTGGTGCTAATGTAACGCTTACAGGTGGTGAAGTTAAAGGGGCAAATGTTTCAGTTACGGCTACAAACAATGTAAATGTAACGGCAACTAACCTCAGCACTACAGCTGAACAAAACGGTCAAGTTGTAGTTAAAGGTAAACAAACAACCCTAAATAATACTAATATTTCAGCAACTGGGGAAAATGCAAGCGTAAGTCTAATTGCTCAGGGTGGTAATGTAACAGTTACTAACTCAAACACAACTTCAGCTTCACACCTCAATGTAACTGGTAATAATGTTAATTTAACTAACTCTAGCTTTACAGGTGATGACAAGGGTAGTGCAGTAATTAATGCAAGCGCAGGTAATGTAACCTTAAATGCAACTAAAGTTGGCAAATACATTCCAACAACTATTAGTGCAAGTAAAGGTAACCTAACTCTTGAAAATGGTTCGAGCATTGAATCTAACTCAGATTTAACTCTAACTTCAGGAGACAAGGTAACTATTACTGACTCAACGGTTAACTCAACCTCAACATCAGGTAAAGTAGTTGTTTCAAGTCCAAATGAAACTACTTTAACTAATGCAACCGTTAAAGCTAACGGCAGTATTAGTGTAAATACAGACAGCGGCAATACTACAATTGCTTCAACATCAACTCTTGTTTCAAAAGAAGACAAGGTAACAGTTGCAGGTAACAATGTAACGGTTGAAGGTAAAGTAACTGGCGTTAATGTTTCTGTAAGCGCAAAAGAAAACACTAAAGTTACAAATGCAAGCTTAACTTCAACAGCTACAGAAAATGGTACTATTGAAGTTAAAGGTAAAACTACAACTTTAGAAAACGCTACACTAGTAACTACTCCTAATACAAAATCTAACATAAGCATCACCGCTGAAGGTAATGTAAGTGTAAGCAACTCAACTACTACTGGTGCAGCGAACTTAAATGTAACTGGTAGCAATGTTACAGTAACTAACACTTCATTTACAGGTGATGACACAGGTCGTGCGGTAATCAATGGTACAGATGGTGATGTAACCTTAAATGCAACTAAAGTTGCAAAATACATCCCAACTTCGATTAGTGCTGATAAAGGTAATATTACTCTAGAAAATGGTTCTAACTTAGAATCAGGTTCTGATATTACGCTAAACTCAGGCGATCGTGTAACTATTGAGAACTCAACAGTTACTTCAACAGCTTCTGCTGGTACAGTAACTCTAAGCAGTCCAAACGCAACTACTTTAACTAACGCAACTGTTTCTGGTAATGGTGCAGTAGTAGTTACCACTACTAAAGGTAACACTACCGTTACTGATTCGAACATTACTTCAAATGACAACAATGTAAGCGTTGGTGGTGACAATGTAAGCGTTACTGGTAGTAAAGTTAGCGGAACTAATGTAACAGTAAGTGCAACTAATGCAACTAATGTTAAAGGTTCTAACTTAACTGCAACAGTAAGTAAAAAAGGTGAAGTGGTAGTTTCTGGTAAAGATACTACAATAGATAACACTAACATTACTGCAACTGGTACTAATGCTACAGTTAGCATTATTGCTAAAGAAGGTAATGTAACTGTTACTAACTCTAACACTACTAGAGCTTCACACTTAAATGTAACTGGTGGCAGTGTAAGTCTCTCTAACTCATCATTTACTGGTGATGACACAGATAGAGCGATTATTAACGCTACCAATGGTAACGTTACTCTTAATGCAACAAAAGTTAGCAAATATATTCCAACCTCAATTGAAGCTAACAAGGGTAGCATTACTTTAGAAAACGGTACAAGCGTTGAGTCTAACTCAAGCATTACCCTAAACTCAGGTGACAAAGTAACTCTAGATAATGCTACAGTTACTTCTACAGCTAAAGAGGGTACAGTTACTCTAAGCAGTCCAAATGCAACTACGGTAACTAACTCAACAGTAGAAGCAAATGGCACAGTAACGGTTAACACCACTGCAGGTAATACTACTGTAAGTAACTCAAGTCTCACCTCGAAAAACAGCAATGTAACTGTAGGTGGTGACAATGTAAGTGTTACAGCGGGTAGTAAACTTAGCGGTACAAATGTAACAGTAACAGCAACCAATACTACTGTAGTTACAGCTTCGAACTTAACTTCGACTCTAACTCAAGACGGTCAAGTTGTTGTTTCTGGTAAAGATACTACAATAGATAACACTAACATTACTGCAACTGGTACTAATGGTACAGTGAGCATTATTGCTAACGAAGGTAATGTAACTGTTAATAACTCTAACACTACTAGAGCTTCACACTTAAATGTAACGGGTGGCAGTGTAAGTCTAACTAACTCATCATTTACTGGTGATGACACAGGTAGAGCAATCATTAATGCTACTAAAGGTAATGCAACTCTTAACTCGACTAAAGTTGGTAAATATATCCCAACGGAAATCCAAGCTAACAACGGTAGCATTACTTTAGAAAACGGTACAAGTGTTGAATCTAAATCTAACATCACCTTAAAATCTGGGGATAAAGTAACCGTTGAGAACTCAACAGTAACTTCAACTTCAGAAACTGGTACGGTAACCTTAAATAGCCCGAATGCAACTACAGTTACTAACTCTAACGTAAGTGCAAACGGTACAGTTAATGTAAGTACAACTAATGGTAATACTACAGTAACTAACTCAAGTCTCACCTCGAAAAACAGCAATGTAACTGTAAGCGGTGGCAATGTAAGTGTTACTGATGGTAGTAAAGTTGGTGGTACTAATGTAACCGTAACTTCTACAGGTACAACAACAGTTACAGGTTCGAACTTAACTTCGACTCTAACTGAAGATGGTCAAGTAGTAGTTTCTGGTAAAGATACAACTGTATCTAACACTAACATTACTGCAACTGGTAAAAACGGTACCGTAAGCATTATCGGTAACGAAGGTAATGTAACAGTTACTAACTCGAATACTACTAATGCTTCTCACTTAGTAATAACTGGTGATAACGTTAACTTAACTAACTCATCATTCACTGGTGATGATACAGGTGAAGCTAAGATCACGGGTACTAAGGGTAATGTAACTCTTAACTCAACTAAAGTTGGTAAATACATCCCAACTACAGTAAAAGCAGATAACGGTAGCATTACTTTAGAAAACGGTTCTAGCATTGAAAGCAACTCAAGCATTACTTTAGAATCTGGTGATAAAGTAACCGTAGACAACTCAACGGTAACTTCAACTTCTAAAGACGGTACAGTTACTCTAACTAGTCCAAATGCAACTACAGTTAAAGGTTCAACAGTAACTGCAAATGGTACAGTTAGCATTGATACACCAACAGGTACAACAACTGTAGAGAACTCAACAGTTACTTCTAATAAAGATAATGTATCTGTAAGCGGTGGCAATGTAAGTGTGACTGATGGTAGTAAAGTTGGTGGTACTAATGTAACCGTAACTTCAACTGGTACAACTACAGTTAAAGGTTCTAACTTAACTTCAACTGTTAACAAAGACGGTCACGTAGTAGTAACAGGTAAAGATACTGAAGTATCTAACTCTAACATTACTGCAACTGGCTCTAATGGTACTGTAACGATAACTGGTAACGATGGTAATGTAACGGTTACAGATTCGAACACAACAAATGCTTCGAACCTAGTAATCTCAGGTACCAATGTTAACTTAACTAACTCATCATTCACTGGTGATGACACAGGTGAAGCTAAGATCACTGGTACTAAGGGTAATGTAACTCTTAACTCAACTAAAGTTGGTAAATACATCCCAACTACAGTACAAGCAGATAACGGTAGCATTACGTTAGAAAATGGTTCTAGCATTGTAACCAACTCAAGTATTACCTTAAAATCTGGTGATAAAGTAACAGTAGATAATTCAACGGTATCTTCTACATCAGAAAAAGGTACAGTTACTCTAACTAGTCCAAATGCAACTACCGTTAAAGGTTCAACAGTAACTGCAAACGGTACAGTTAGCATTGATACACCAACAGGTACAACAACTGTAGAAAACTCAACAGTTACTTCTAATAAAGACAATGTATCTGTAAGCGGTGGCAATGTAAGTGTGACTGATGGTAGTAAAGTTGGTGGTACTAATGTAACCGTAACTTCAACTGGTACAACTACAGTTAAAGGTTCTAACTTAACTTCAACTGTTAACAAAGACGGTAACGTAGTAGTAACAGGTAAAGATACAGAAGTATCTAACTCTAACATTACAGCGACTGGCTCTAATGGTACAGTAACGATAACTGGTAACGATGGTAATGTAACGGTAACAGATTCGAACACAACAAATGCTTCGAACCTAGTAATCTCAGGTACCAATGTTAACTTAACCAACTCATCATTCACTGGTGATGACACAGGTAGAGCGAAAATTACTGGTACTGACGGTAATGTAACTATCGAGAAAACTCATATCGGTAAATACATTCCAACCGAAGTAACAGCAAAAGGTAATGTAAGTGTTACAGGTAGTGAGCTTGAAGGCTCTAATGTAACTGTAACTTCAACTGGTACTACAACTGTTACAGATTCGAACCTAACCTCTACGCAAGACAAAGACGGTCATGTAGTAGTGTCTGGTAAAGATACTGAAGTATCTAAATCTAACATTACCGCTAAAGGTTCAAATGGTACAGTAAGCATTATCGGTAACGAAGGTAATGTAACAGTTACTGACTCTAATACTACTAATGCTTCTAACCTTGTAGTAACTGGTACTAATGTTACTTTAACTAACTCATCATTCACTGGTGACGATACAGGTGAAGCTAAGATCACAGGTACTAAAGGTAATGTAACTATTAACTCAACTAAAGTTGGTAAATACATCCCAACTACAGTTGAAGCTAACAATGGTAGCATTACGTTAGAAAACGGTTCTAGCATTGAGACTAACTCAAGCATTACCTTAAAATCAGGTGATAAAGTAACCGTAGATAACTCTACTGTAACTTCTACATCAGAAGACGGTACAGTTACTCTAACCAGTCCAAATGCAACTACAGTTAAAGGTTCAACAGTAACTGCAAACGGTACAGTTAGCATTGATACGCCAACAGGTACAACAACAGTAGATAACTCAACAGTTACTTCTACTAAAGACAATGTATCTGTAGGTGGAGAAAATGTAACCTTAACTGGTAGCTCAGTAACTGGTACTAATGTAAATGTAAGTTCAAATGGTACAACTACAGTTACTGGTACTAACTTAACTTCAACTGTTGACAAAGACGGTCACGTAGTAGTAACAGGTAAAGATACAGAAGTATCTAAATCTAACATTACTGCAACTGGCTCGAATGGTACAGTAACGTTAATTGGTAATGATGGTAATGTAACGGTTACAGATTCGAATACAACAAATGCTTCGAATTTAGTAATTTCAGGTAACATTGTTAATTAAACTAACTCATCATTCACAGGTGACGATACAGGTGAAGTTAAGATCACAGGTACTAAAG
>NZ_NRJH01000038.1 GCF_003585925.1 Psittacicella melopsittaci | reverse complement strand
TATAAGGAGGTAATCCAACCGCAGGTTCCCCTACGGTTACCTTGTTACGACTTAACCCCAGTCACGATTCATACCGTGGTAAACGCCCTCCCGAAGGTTAAGCTATCTACTTCTGGTACAAACCACTCCCATGGTTTGACGGGCGGTGTGTACAAGGCCCGGGAACGTATTCACCGCAACATTCTGATTTGCGATTACTAGCGATTCCGACTTCATGTAGTCGAGTTGCAGACTACAATCCGGACTTAGATTTACTTTAAGGGATTCGCTCAATGTCGCCATCTTGCAGCCCTCTGTATAAACCATTGTAGCACGTGTGTAGCCCTACTCATAAGGGCCATGATGACTTGACGTCATCCCCACCTTCCTCCGGCTTATCACCGGCAGTCTCTTTAGAGTTCTCAACTTAATGTAGCAACTAAAGATGGGGGTTGCGCTCGTTGCGAGACTTAACCCAACATTTCACAACACGAGCTGACGACAGCCATGCAGCACCTGTCTTAGAGTTCCCGAAGGCACTCCTCGATCTCTCAAGGATTCTCTAGATGTCAAGAGTAGGTAAGGTTCTACGCGTTGCGTCGAATTAAACCACATGCTCCACCGCTTGTGCGGGCCCCCGTCAATTCATTTGAGTTTTAACCTTGCGGCCGTACTCCCCAGGCGCTCGATTTAACGCGTTAGCTACGAAAGCCAAAACATAAAGCTCCAGCCTCCAAATCGAGATCGTTTACGGCGTGGACTACCAGGGTATCTAATCCTGTTTGCTCCCCACGCTTTCGCACATGAGCGTCAGTTTGTTCCCAAGGGGCTGCCTTCGCCTTCGGTATTCCTTCTCATCTCTACACATTTCACTGTTACACGAGAAATTCTACCCCTCCCTAAACAACTCTAGATTAGTAGTTTTAAATGCAATTCCCAAGTTAAGCTCGGGGCTTTCACATCTAACTTGCCAATCCGCCTGCGTGCCCTTTACGCCCAGTAATTCCGATTAACGCTCGCACCCTCCGTATTACCGCGGCTGCTGGCACGGAGTTAGCCGGTGCTTCTTCTGTAACTAACGTCAAGTCAATATCCTTCAATACCAACCTTCCTCATTACCGAAAGTACTTTACAACCCGAAGGCCTTCTTCATACACGCGGCATGGCTGGATCAGGGTTGCCCCCATTGTCCAATATTCCCCACTGCTGCCTTCCGTAGAAGTCTGGACCGTGTCTCAGTTCCAGTGTGGCTGGTCATTCTCTCAAACCAGCTAGAGATCGTCGCCTTGGTGAGCCATTACCTCACCAACTAGCTAATCTCACTTGGGCTCATCTATAGACAAGTACAAAAGCACTCTATAATCTCTCGATATTACGCGGTATTAGCCATCGTTTCCAATGGTTATCCCCCATCTATAGGCAGATTCCCAAGCATTACTCACCCGTCCGCCACTCGTCAGCAAGAGAGCAAGCTCTCTCCTGTTACCGTTCGACTTGCATGTGTTAAGCCTGCCGCCAGCGTTCAATCTGAGCCATGATCAAACTCTTCAATTGAAGATATAAATATATTTGATCTATAAACTCGTTAAAACTACTGATCTAATCTTATTTAATTACTTAAATAATCATCTATACTTGGCAATAAAACTAAGGTTTCTACAAACCAAAAAACCAAATATAAACTTACTTAATGAATTAATCAGGTCATTATAACTAGTCGATAGTAAACATATTCTAAAGTAGAATATTTAGTTTTATTTAGTTTCTTATGAGCACTAAATAATGTATTACTTTT
>NZ_NRJH01000037.1 GCF_003585925.1 Psittacicella melopsittaci | reverse complement strand
ATTAAATTAAAGAGTAAGCGTAAAAAACGCTAAACTTACATTTTGTCTAATTTATTTAATTATTGTGATTTGGCATTTTAAGGTAACAATTTAAGCTTGTTATCAATATGAGGTTTTTTATGAATCGAATTCTCTTTAGTGGTCTGATGCTAATGTCATTCTACTTTGGTGCGGGGAACCTAATCTTTGCTCCTCAAGTAGGTCTTGAATCAGGGTACAATGTATTTTCAGCTTTATCAGGCTTTACTCTTTCGGCTGTAATTATTCCTTTTGTTACATTAGTTGCGGTAACGTTTACTGGTGACTCAGGTCTTTCATTCTACGGTCGTGTAGGTAAATATTTTGGTTACGCATTAACTATTCTTTTAGTTGTTTCGTTAGGTCCTTTATTTGCGATCCCAAGGGTAGCAAACGTTTCATACGAATTAGGTATCCAACCTTTATTACAGGATAATTTACACACAGCTTTACCAATTAGTTCTTCTTTTGGTTTAGTTTACATTACTCTATTTTTCTTAATTAGTTATACTTTATCTCTTTATGGAGATAGACTAGTTGATACTATCGGGAAATACTTATCTCCTGCATTAGTAATTTTCATTTTAGCTTTAGTTGTTACTTACTTAGCGGTTGGTAATGACCCAAGTGCAGTACAACCTGCAGAGAAATATTTAACAGGTGCATTTGCTACTGGGGCAATTGAAGGTTATGGTACTCTAGATGCCTTAGCTTCAGTTATCTTTGGTGGTCTTGTATTACAAACTTTAAGACCATCTCCAGATACACCTATTGCAGACGTACGTAAAAGCGTAATTCAAGCAGGTTTCATTGCTTGCTTCTTATTAGGTGTAATCTACTTTGGTTTAGGTTTCTTAGGTAACTACGCAAGTGGTTCAGAACAAACAAGTGGTGCTCAGCTTCTAATCTATGCTTCTACAATTGCATTTGGTAAAGCTGGTATTTATGTGTTTGCTATTATCGTATTCCTAGCTTGTTTAACAACTGCAGTAGGTCTATTAAAAACAATTGCAAACTATAGCCACAACCTATTTGGTATTTTCTCTGAAAAAGGCTGGTTAATTTTATACTCTATCTCTTCAGCAGTATTATCAATCCAAGGTCTTTCTTCAGTAATTAAAACATCAATTCCATTTATCTACTTTACTTACCCTATTACTATCGCTTTAGTAATTGTTACTATGTTTAACAAATTCACTAAAGATCGTGTTTGGGTATATCGTTGGGTAATGATTTTTGTTATTCCGTTTGCCTTTGCAGACTGTTTCAAATTCTTCTCAACTTTCTTCTTAGATCATGAAATTGATATCCTAGCATGGCTTCGTCCATTTATCCCATTTGGTAGCAGTGACTTTAGCTGGTTTGTACCTATGTTAATTGGTGCGGCTATTGGTTTCTGCTTCCCGAAAAAAGAAGTTGTTACATACTTACTTGGGGATAGAGAACAAGCTCGTCGTCAACGTAAACAACAAGCAGAAGACGAGTTCGAAGACGTGGTATAGTCTTTCTTTTAGGCACTTAGAGAAATCTAAGTGTCTTATTTTTTGCCAGAAAGCTCTTGACTTAAAGGCAAAAAAATGCGATTTTAATAAAGCAGTAAGTTAAGTGTTAAAATTATTTTACGTTAACATTTAGCAAGGATACCTAGTATCCTACAATTGAGGTATTATGAAAAGAGTCGTTCTAAGCGGTCTAATGCTAATGTCCTTTTTCTTTGGGGCAGGAAACTTAATTTATCCACCACTGGCTGGTTTAAATGCAGGTAGCGAGTTTCTCTCAGTTACTACAGGTTTTACATTAACAGCAGTTGTTATTCCGTTTTTAACAATTTTAGCCGTTGCCTTATCAGGTGACTCAGCCCTTTCTTTAGCAGGGCGCGTTGGTAAACTTTATGGTTTAGTGTTTACTGTAATCATTATCTTATCCATTGGGCCTTTATTTGGTATCCCAAGGGTTGCCAACGTTTCGTTAGAAATTGGTGTTAAACCTTTACTCGACAGCAGTGGTCTTGGTGGAAATGACAGTATTTCTTTAGCAGGACTACTTTACATCTTCTTTTTCTTCTTAATGGCATTTGTTTTAGCTCTTTATGGGGAACAACTAGTAGATTCAATCGGAAAATACTTATCACCTGCTTTAGTAATCTTTACTATGGCTTTAGTTCTAGTATATGCTTTTTCAAGCTCACCAAAAGAAGTCGGTCAAGTTCATGAAGAATATGTCTCGGGAGCCTTTTTTAAAGGAGCTTTTGATGGTTATGGCACTCTAGATGCTATTGCTGCAGTAGCTTTTGCAGGTCTAATTGTAAATGCTTTACGTCCATCTCCTGATACTCCAGCAAAAGTAGTATTCTCTGGCGTAGTTAAGGCTGGATTTATTGCTTGTGTGCTTTTAGCTGTTATTTACTTTGGCTTAGCTTATGTTGGTAATGTATCAGCAGTTTCAGGTAAATCTACGGGAGCAGACATCTTAGTTTATGCTTCTGAAGAGTCATTTGGAGCTGCAGGTCAACTAGTATTTGCAATTATTGTTTTCTTAGCTTGTATTACTACAGCCGTAGGTTTATTAAAGACTTTATCAACCTATTCGAGAAACCTTTTTGGTCTTTTCTCAGAAAAATCATGGTTAATCATTTATACTCTGTTCTCAGCAGTATTATCTGTACAAGGTCTAAACTCAGTGTTAAAAACATCTGTACCTATGATCTACTTAACCTACCCTATCACCATTGCTTTAGTTCTTGTTACTTTACTAAATAAATGGACTAAAGATCGTGCATGGGTATACTTCTGGGTAGCTTTATTAGTAACCCCTGTAGCTTTTGCCGACGCATTTAGAATCTTCTCAGCTAACTACTTTAATGGATCAATCGATTTATTAGGTGGCTTAAGAGATTATATTCCTTTAGCTAATACTGATTTTAGTTGGGTAACCCCATTAGTTTTAGCTTTAGTAATTGGCTTCTTATTCCCTAAAAAACCAGTAAATAACTTCTTATTAGGGGATGTGGATGCCGAAGCTCGTCGCAAAAAACAAGAAGCAGAAGAAAAATACGGCGAAGTTTTATAATTTAAAAAAAAGAGGGCACTCGCTCTCTTTTTTTTGCTTTTTTAATTTTTCTTTGCTATAATGAGCAAGTTATATTTTTTCAAAGTAATATTCCCTTTGAAAAGTATCTAAAAATATAACTAAATCCTTCAAATTTTTATTACATTTTTTAACAATTCAGTTTAATTTTTATAGGAAAACACACATGGTAGTTATTCGTTTATCAAGAGGCGGTTCTAAAAAACGTCCTTTCTATCAAGTAGTTGTTGCTGACTCACGTTTTGCACGTGACGGTCGCTTCATCGAAAGAGTTGGTTATTTCAACCCACTAGCTTCAGGTCAAGCTAAACGTTTAGAATTAAACCTAGAAGCAATCCAAGCATGGCAAGGTAAAGGTGCGCAATTATCTGATCGCGTTGCTAGCCTAGTTAAAGAAGCTCAAAAAGCTGCTTAATTTTATTTAAATTTAGTTGTCATTATCCGCAACTAGACTCGTAAGAGTATAAAAAATATCAAGAATTTTTAGTTTTAACATACAATCTTTTTACTAGCTCTGGCAGAGGAATAGTTATGTATTAGCTCTAACTACTGTTATCTAGATGAGGAATTAAAAAAATGAGTAATATCATTAAAAAGCTTGAAGAAGCTCAATTAAAAACAGACCTACCTAGTTTCCGTACAGGTGACACTTTAGAAGTTAAAGCATGGGTTGTTGAAGGTAATAAAAGACGTTTACAAGCATTTGAAGGTGTTGTAATTGCAATCCGTAATCGTGGTTTACACTCAGCATTTACTTTACGTAAAATCTCTAACGGTGAAGGTGTAGAACGTGTGTTCCAAACTCACTCACCAATTATTGATTCAATTACTGTTAAACGTAAAGGTGCTGTACGTAAAGCTAAACTTTACTACTTACGTAACTTAAGCGGTAAAGCTACACGTATTAAAGAGCGTCTTGAAACTAAATAATTTAGTTTTAATTTGGAGAAGGTTAATAACCTTCTCCTCTTTTTTGTCCTTAAAATTCAACAAATAGAGAAAATTTTTAGAATTTCCTCTTGTCATTTGTGATTTTCTCAAGTAAACTGTTATTATATTGTTTAACATTCTCACATTTAAGGTAAATTAAATTATGATTATTAATATTATTAACATTATTATCAAATAAGAACTTAGTAACTAAAGCACTTTAATTGTTACTAAGGATCTTAGTAAAATTAAAGTTGATTACTAATTGGTATAATGTTTTTAATATTTGGAATTTACCTTATTCTGAATATCTAAAGATATTCCATTACACTCCTAACACTTAACTTACTGCCTTTTTTATTTTTGGTGTAAGTAATCACTCCCTTTCTTTACTTTGATCCTTTTTTAATTTTTCATTTTGCTTTCTGTTCCTAAGTTAATCTTACTTTTTTACACTAGTACGTAGATTAAATTTATTTTTATCCAAAGGAACTATTAAAAATGCCTGCTTATCCAAAAGAGATGCGTAAAGCTGTCATCCAAGAATATAAACGAGGAAAAAAAAGTGCCACTCAAATAGCTAAGGATTTTGGTATTAGTTATATCACCTTATATGCATGGCTTAAAAATGTAAAAAAGCGCCGCGTGGTTACTTCGTCAACGCCAAGCAAAAAAGTTGAGAAAAAGGTTTCAAGCGTTACTCTTCTTTTAGAAAGAATTGAAAAATTAGAAGCTCAAGTAGTTTATTTAAAACAAGAACTTAGCACAGCTAAATCTAATTAAGTTTTTTATTTTAACCAAATTATATTAAGTTACTCTAAAGCTTAATATAATTGGCAAGGTAAGACCATCTTTATATGTTCTTACGTAGTTAAACACTCTCCTAACATTTAGATAGGAGAGTGTTTTTTTGCCTTTTAATTTGAAGAGAAAAAATGGTATAATATAGAGCTGTAGACATATTTATGTCTTATCAATCTATTATTAACAATTTATTTAATCATAACAGTGGCTTTATTAATTACACAAAAATGTACAAATTGTGATATGTGCTTACCTGAGTGTCCAAACTCGGCTATTTATGTAGGTGAACACATCTATGAAATAGATCCAATGCTATGCACCGAATGTGTCGGTTTTTATGATACACCAACATGTCAGGCATGTTGTCCCATAAATAAATGTATTATAAGCGACCCTGATCACGTCGAATCACAAGAAACCTTATGGGAAAAGTTTATTTTAATTCATCATGCCGATGAATTATAACTAGACCAAAAAAAGGCAAAGTGCAAGAAATTGCCTTATTTTGGCCCTTTGCTACGTTATGTTTAATTTACTTTGATCCTAGCCCACTAGTGATCTTTTTTTTACTCTATTTTTTGCTTTTGGAGATCTTATGAATCGCATACTACACACTATGTTACGCGTTGGTGATTTAGATCGCTCAATTAAATTTTATACTGAAGTATTAGGCATGAAACTCTTAAGAACTTCAGAGAATCCAGAATATAAATATACACTTGCGTTCTTAGGTTATGAATCAAATCCAGACCAAGCTGAGATAGAATTAACTTACAACTGGGGTGTTGATAAATACGAGTTAGGTACTGCATATGGACATATTGCCATTGGCGTAGAAAATGCAGCGCAAACTTGTGAAAAAGTTAAACTTGCAGGTGGTAATGTAACTCGTGAAGCAGGTCCGGTTAAAGGTGGTAAAACCGTTATTGCCTTTGTGGAAGATCCAGATGGCTACAAAATCGAATTTATTGAAATGAGTTCAAGACCTCAAGAAGGTTCTAAAGAGGTATAATTTGTCAGAAAGCATAGTAGAATTTTCTGCAACAGATGACTTTACACCAGAAAAAGTTGCCCGTATTTGTGACCTCGCAGATACGTTTGACTATCAACTTTTTCTCAATGATCATGTAAATGGTGTAAAAGAGTACAATGGTCATACCTTTGCTAATTATGCCGAATCAACTCAACTAGATAAAAATAATCCAGTAGTAGCTCAAGCTGCTGCTTATATGGCAAAACGCTTTCGTGGCTTTTATCCTTTAGTAGTTGATATAGAAACAACAGGTATTGATTATAAAGAGAATTCAATTATTCAAATTGCTGCTGTAGCTTTGACTTTTGATAAGGATTTAAACCTAGTTCCCTATGCCGAATTAAAGCTAAATGTTCATCCTTTAGCAGGGAAAAAAATAAATCCTGATTCAATTGCGATTACAAAAATTAACCCTTTTGATTATCAAAGAAAAGCCGTTGATTTAAGCACAGCCTTAACTGCTCTTTGTAAATTTGCCCGTGGTGCTCAAAAAGCTCACAACTGCAAACGTACAGTTCTTACAGCTCACAATGTCGATTTTGATAAATCATTTATTTATCACTACCTTGAACAATGCAAGGTAAAACGTATTCCTTTTCATCCTTTTACTGCCTTTGATACTAGTGTCCTAGGTGCAGTATTTTTAGGTGAGTCTCGTTTAAAAGTAGCAATTAATAAATTGCCAAATGAGACATTTGATACTAGCAAGGCCCATGATGCGCTTTTTGATGCCCATGAATGTGCTAAGCTATTTGCTTATTGTGTTGACTCAAGCAAAGAAATGGTTGAACCTTATCTTAGCCAAGAGGAACAGAGTTAAGCATTTATTTTTCTCAAACTTATTTAATTACTCTTAGATATGAGCAATCAATTTGTTTTTACTATGCACCGCTTATCAAAAGTAGTGCAACCAAATAACCGCTTTATTTTAAAAGACATTAATCTTAGCTTTTTCCCAGGAGCTAAAATCGGTGTTTTAGGTCTTAATGGTGCAGGTAAGTCTACACTTTTAAGAATTATGGCTGGAGTTGATACTAACTATGAAGGTACAGCTCGTCCTCAACCTGGCATTAAAATCGGCTATTTACCACAAGAACCAGAATTAGATCCAAACAAAACGGTAAAAGAAGTTGTTGAAGAAGCATTAGGCGATATTAAAAACGCTCAAGAACAATTAGAGCGTATTTACGCAGCCTATGCTGAACCAGATGCTGATTTTGAAAAATTAGCTGCTGAACAAAGTAAATATGAAGCTATTATTCATGCTTCGGGCATGGAAGAGCATGATATTGAACGTGCCAAAGATGCTCTTCACCTTCCACCAGACAATGCTTTAGTTGGTAATTTATCTGGGGGTGAAAAAAGACGTGTAGCTTTATGTCGTCTGCTTCTACAAAAACCAGACATGCTACTTCTTGATGAGCCTACTAACCACTTAGATGCTGAATCTGTAGCATGGTTAGAAAAATTCCTTGAAAGATTCGAAGGTACAGTTGTAGCTGTAACCCACGACCGTTACTTCCTTGATAATGTAGCAGGTTGGATCTTAGAACTTGACCGTGGTGAAGGTATTCCATGGGAAGGTAACTATAGTTCATGGTTAGAACAAAAAGAAGCTCGTTTACAACATGAACAAAGTGTTGAAAATGCACGCCAAAAATCTATCCAAAAAGAACTTGAATGGGTACGTCAAAATCCTAAAGGTCGTCAAGCAAAATCAAAAGCTCGTATGGCTCGTTTTGATGAACTTACTTCACAAGAGTACCAAAAACGTAACGAAACTAATGAAATTTTCATTCCACCTGGTCCGCGTTTAGGTGATAAGGTTATTGAGGTGAAAAACCTTGCTAAAGGTTATGACGGAAGAACTCTGTTCGAAGATCTTAGCTTTAACCTACCTAAAGGTGCTATTTTAGGAATTATCGGGGCAAATGGTGCGGGTAAATCTACTCTATTCCGTATTATTACGGGTAAAGAAGCTCCAGATGCTGGTGAAGTAGTTTTAGGTGAAACTGTAAAAGTTGCTTCTGTTGATCAATTTAGAGATAACCTAGATAACAATAAAACCATTTGGGAAGAAATTAGCCAAGGGCAAGATATTATGCAAATTGGCAACTTTGCAATTCCTTCACGTGCTTATGTAGGTCGCTTTAACTTTAAAGGCTCTGATCAACAAAAACGTATTGGTGAGTTATCTGGTGGGGAAAGAGGACGCGTACACTTAGCAAAACTGCTTCAAGCAGGTGGTAATGTGCTTCTTTTAGATGAGCCAACCAATGACTTAGATGTAGAAACTATGCGTGCCTTAGAAAATGCTATCTTAGAATTCCCAGGTAATGCTATGATTATTAGCCATGACCGTTGGTTCTTAGATAGAGTATGTACTCATATTCTCGATTATACAGATTCTGGTAAAGTAGTATTCTTTGATGGTAACTTCACCGAATATGAAGACTGGAAGCAAAAAAATCTTTCTCCTGAAGAATTAGCACCTAAACGTCGCAAGTATACTCATATTTCTGCACGTGGTGCGTAATTTCTTTCCATTAGTGGTATAATATATACTGTTTAGAAAGATAGTTAATAAACTTTTTAAACACAAGTATTATTTTATATTATATTATTGTGAGAATTTAATAATGGAAACTAGAAAAGTAATTATCTTAGGTTCTGGTCCTGCAGGTTATACAGCAGCCGTTTACGCTGCTCGTGCAGGTTTAGATCCAGTATTAATTTCAGGTCCTCAAGTTGGTGGTCAATTAACAACAACTGATGAAATTGAAAACTGGCCAGGGGCTTTTGAAAAAACAACTGGTACCATGTTAATGAGTAATATGCGTCAACACGCTCTAAACATGGGAACTGAGATCATTGCCGATACAATTAAAAAAGTAGATCTTTCTTCACGCCCATTTAAATTATATGGCGCAAGCGAAGAATACTCTACCCAAGCCTTAATTATCGCAACTGGTGCTTCAGCTAAATACCTTGGTCTTGAGTCTGAGACTAAATATAAAGGCATGGGGATTTCAGCGTGTGCCGTTTGTGATGGCTTTTTCTACAAAAATGGAGAAGTTGCCGTAATTGGTGGTGGTAATGTGGCTTTAGAAGAAGCTTTATACCTCTCTGGTATTGCTAATAAAGTTCACTTAATTCACCGTCGCCAAGAATTTAGAGGTGAGAAAATTTTACAAAAACGTCTAGCA
The DNA here is from genome assembly GCF_003585925.1 of Psittacicella melopsittaci. Lineage (GTDB taxonomy): Bacteria > Pseudomonadota > Gammaproteobacteria > Enterobacterales > Psittacicellaceae > Psittacicella > Psittacicella melopsittaci. The sequence continues at coordinate 20,529 of NZ_NRJH01000037.1, read as the reverse complement.
GATAAAGTTGCAGAAGGTAAAATTGTTCTTCATTTAGACTCAGTAGTTAAAGAGTTTAAAGGTGATCCTGCTATGGGACTAAAATCAATTGTTCTCGAAAATGTTAAAGATCACAGCCTAGATGAATTAGCTGTAGACGGAGCATTTGTTTCAATTGGTCACCACCCTAACACTGAAATCTTTGCTGGTCAACTTGAAATGACTAAAGGATATATCAATGTTAAAGCTGGTGGAGAACGTTATAGTACCCAAACAAGTGTACCTGGTGTTTTTGCCGCAGGTGATGTAGCAGATCATACTTACCGTCAAGCAATTACTTCAGCTGGAGCTGGTTGTCAAGCAGCTTTAGATGTTGAACACTTTCTCTCTCAACTTGAAGATTAAGCTAGCGACCTCGCTAGCTTTTTTTGTCTTAGGACTACTTTTATATGAATAAAGCACGCCAAAAGTACTTAATGCAAATGTTAGATAGCTATTGTAAACCTATGAAGCGCTATCTCAACATTTTTGTCTTCATTATTACTTTAGCCACCATCTGCCAAGTAGTTGCAATTACTAAACTTGTAACTCTGTTAATTACTACTCCCGAGCAATTTCTTTCAGGAAGTATTTATCTAGCTGTAGTAATTATTACTATGGTAGTAAAAGCTGTAGCTATTTACCTACGTTCAAATCTTACACAAAAAATTGCAGCTCAAATTCGTTCAACGGTGCGTGAACAAGTAATTAAGCGTTGTGAACAGCTAGGGGCAAAAGGCTTAGGTCATAATACTGTAGACATGTCTATTTTCTATCTTGAGCAAGTAGAACTCTTAAATAACTATATTGCCCGTTTTTATCCCCAAGCTATAGCTTCACGTATTCAACCCGTGTTAATATTAATTGCGGTGTTTGCTGTTAACTGGATAGCTGGATTAATTTTACTTATATGTTTTCCCTTACTCCCTGTTTTTATGATCTTAATCGGTCTTAAAACCTCGGAAATGAATGCCAAGCAGTTAAAAAATCTTCTTTACTTAGGGAATCAGTTCCACGATAAATTAGTAGGAATTAAAACCATTATCTCCTTTTCTAAACAACGCCAAACTTTAGAGAAGATGACTATTAATAGTCAAAACTACACCTACACAACCATGCAATTGCTCAAAATTGCCTTTTTAAACTCTGCCGTGCTTGAGTTTCTTTCATCAGTATGTGTAGCCTTAATGGCAGTGTACTTTGGTATAGGTTATCTCGAACAATATAATTTTGGTAACTACTCAGGAGTAGGAATTTCTCTTTTTGCTGGCTTTTTCTGTTTAACTTTAGCAGGGGAGTTTTTCCAACCTTTACGTGACCTCGGAACCTACTATCATGACCGTTCTTCGGCACTCAATGCTATTGACGAATTAGAAAAATTTATTAATCAACAAGCACAAGAAAACCAAGACTATGTTGATGTAGATCGAGTAAATCCAACTAATGTTGTCGAAGAAAAAGACGATCTTTATGATTCGAGCTTTAAAACTATAGATATGGCAACTAATACAAAAATCTATAGTCAAAAGCAAGCGACAAATCACTCTCCTAGCACCCCTAAGAAAAGAAGCAAACAAGCTGTTTTTCTAGATGCAAGTAAAGCTCCAGAAAATAAAGAACTTAACTATCCATTTAGTCAAGCTCAAGATAAATTTTTAGCTTTAGACGCTAACGCGGTAATCTGTGCTAAAGATTTAGAAATCTATACTCATTCTGGGCAAAAACTTGTTGGTAATTTAAACTTTAGTTTTAGTTTAAAAGAAAAAGTAGCCATTATTGGAGAATCTGGTGCAGGTAAAACTAGTTTACTTTCGTGCTTATTAGGTCTATACCCTTATAAAGGAAGCCTAACGATTAATGGAGTAGAACTTACGCAAATTAATCGTAACTTCTACTATCCATACTTTAGTTGGTTAGGGCAAAATCCAAATCTTGACCAAGTCTCTATTTTAGAAAATCTCAGCTACAGCTCAAGATATTTAAATAACCAATTTGATAAAGAGCCAGTTGTAGCTAAAACAAACGACTTAAGCCAACAAGAGCAAGCTTTTGTTAACTATCTAGAAAACTTACCTGCTTTAAGTCGCCTAAGCATTAAACGAGCTATTATTAACGCTCAATTAGATGCTTTAGTAGATCAACGTGGTCTTAACTATCAAATTCAACAGCATAATATAGGCTTGTCTGGAGGTCAAGTGCAACGTCTGGCTCTTGCTCGTGCTTTAGCAAAACCGCACTTATTCTTAATTATTGATGAACCTACAGCCAACCTAGATGCTAAACTTGAAAAGGCTATTTTTGAAAATATTAAAAATCACCCACAAGGCATTCTTATGGTTACACATAGACTTGAGCAAAGTGCAGCTTTTGATAAGGTTTACACTTTAACAAAAGAAGGTATTACCTTGGAGGTATCTAATGTTTAGATTACTCATTCGTCTTTTTGCAGGTAAAACCTTTATTATGCTCCTAGGACTTATTTTAACTATTTTAAGTTTAGGTTCTTCTTTAGGTCTGCTAACTCTAGCTGCTTGGTTCCTTGCTTCTTGTTACCTAGTTGCAAGTATAGATTTTAATATTTTCTATCCGTCGAGCTCGGTACGTGGTTTTGCCATTGCCCGTACGGTTTTAAAATATATTCAACGTTTAGTAACGCACAAAGCAACTTTTGATGTTTTAACTAAACTAAGAATTCAAGTTTTTGCTAGTTTATTACCTATGTTTACTGATGTAAACAAAATGGCAAAATTTAAGTCAAGTGTAAACTCAGTGCAAATGAATGACAATGAGTTATTTGACCGCGTAATTAAGGATATAGACAACCTCGATGGTTTCTATGTAAATATTCTTATTCCTTTCTTAGGGACTATTTTACTCTTTGTTGCTTTTAGCATAGGTTTAGCCTTTATTGACTTAAAACTAGCTCTATTTATTGGGGCTTGTTTAGTTGGTATTACTTTAATTGTGCCTTGGATTTTCTATCCTCTCGGTAAGAAAATTGCAGGTAATGTTGAGCAAGAATCAACTAAACTTAGATTAGCTTTTTTAAACTACTTAGAGTTACAATTTGAAAATGTAATCTTTAATAAAGAAAATAAAAAAGTACAAAATCTTAAACAACTAAACCAAAACTTAATTAAAGAACAACTTAAACAAGATAAATATGTAAATCTAACTACTTTTATCTTACAAGTTCTACTCGGAGTTGTTCTAACTATTACTATTTTTGGGACAAGTTATTTACAAGTATTGCATGCAACTGACCTGCGTTTACCAGGTTTAGCCCTAATCTTTATCTTCTTAATTATAGGTTCAATTGAGTTTATTGTTCCTCTGGCTAACCTCTTTGTCCATTTAGGACAAGTTACTTCATCACTAAAAAACCTTGAAGTTTTATTAGAAGATGATCAAGCCGAACAATTTGCTCAAAACCTCACAGATATAGATTTAGGTAAAGCAGTTAGCAAAGAAGTTGAGACGCAAAGATTTTATCCAGATCAACTCGATAGCCAACTTGTGCAAGCAACGCAAACTTTAGGGCTAAGAGTTAATGGTTTAAACTTTAATTATCAACAAAACCCAGTTATTCAAAACTTAAGTTTTAACTTTAGCCCTCAAGAATCTTACCTCATTAGTGGTGATTCTGGTTTAGGAAAAACAACCCTGTTAAATTGTATTCTTGGTTTAGAAACTTCTTTTCATGGGCAAATTTACTTTGATTTATATGATCAAGACGGAAAAGTAATTCATACTCTTGAAGCTCATTCTGGGCAACAAAGAGAATTATGTGTAAACCTGAGCCAAAGAGTACATATTTTTAATGACTCGGTGTTTGATAATTTAAAAATTGCCAATGTTAATCTCACTGAAGAACAAGCTAAACAAGTTTTAAGCCAAGTAGGCTTAGATTACCTAACGCATAACCTCAGGGAAATCCTAGGCAATGGCGGACGTACTCTCTCAGGTGGAGAAATTCGTCGTATTGGTATAGCTCGAGTATTACTTTCACAGGCTAAGTTAATTATTCTTGACGAACCAACTGAATCTGTTGACGCTAACTTAGAAAGAAAAATGCTAGAGTTAATTTTTGCTCATGCTCAAAAACTTAAAGCAACAGTTATTTTAGTTTCACATAATAAAAATAACTATACTTTCTGTAATAGCATTTTAAAAATGAGTAAATTAAATAATCAAACTCTATTAACAAAAAAAGAGTAGCAAAATCGCTACTCTTTTTTTATGCTTTATCTTCGCCTAGTTTATACTCTGGATTGCTTTCGATCCATTGATCGTTATCAACAAAAGTAAATTTTGGCATATCAGTACAAGCGGAAAAGTCTTTGGCTGCAACCTTAGCATTTAATTTACGATATTCTTCAATAAATTGCTTTTCTAGTTGGGCAGCTAAAGCTTTAGCTTGGCTACGTTTCATTCCTTTAGTATTAATTGGCGTTAAGTATTTCATAATAACATCACCGTTATTTAATTTACCAACTTTATACTTATTTAAGTCTGAAACTACCACAGGAATAATAGGAACTCCCGCTTCAATTGCGGTAATAAAGGCACCAACCTTAAAAGGAGCTATTTCCCAACGTCCGTAAGATCTGGTTCCTTCTGGGAATAACCAAACGCAATATTTGTGATTAACAATTTTATCAACCACTTGTTGCACAGTTTTATAAGATTTACTTGCCGAAGTTTTTTCAATAAGAATATTACCTGAAGCCCAATACATCCAACCAAAAATAGGAATCCAAGACAATTGTCTTTTACCTACGGTCACCGTATTTGGTTGAATCATTTTTGCTAGGGTAACTATATCTAAAGTATTTTGATGGTTAGAGATATATACTGCTGTTTTAGGCAGATTATCTGTTTCTTGCTCAACTTTGGTATTTAAACCATACACAGGTTTTAATAATGGACGGACAAAGTAAGCAATGCGATACATGTTCATTTTGTCTTTTAGCTTAAATAAACAAAGAATAAAAGCAAAAAGACAAAGGAAAATCCAATACACTAGTACTACTAGTGTACGCACAAAAGCAATAATATAATACATAAGAAAAAATAAGACCGTATAAATTTAATTGGCTTTCTAATATTAATACGATTAAATTATATTACGATGACTAAAATTGTCAAGAAAAAAGAACGTCAATCGCTTGACGCTCTTTTTTTAATTAAGCTTCACTTGCTTGAAGACCTTTAGTAAGAATTTCTAAAGCATTGCGTGAGAACTGGATTTGGCTACTTAAGAGTTCTTTAATTACATTTAGTAACTTAGAACGATAAGGTTCGACATATAAGTTGTACTCGGTAAAAATACGACAAATATGTGGTGAAACTCCTGGATTATATTTATCCACTTGGATAAGTAATTCTTTAAGGAAATCTAACCACTCATAAGTAAAGCTTAACGAGTAGTTTCTTGCCAGTTCACCAATTAATAAGTAAATAGAATTAGGTTTGGTATAGCTAAATTGTTTAGCATTTTCTACTGCTTCTTTTACTTGCTCAATTGATCTTGCACTTCTAATTTCTAAGCCTAAAAGACGATCAAGACAAATAGTATGCTCTTGATACTCTTGGATATATCTCTCTTTTAAGGAGAAAAGCCCCGTTAAATTGTTTTCAAAGACTGCGGTGAGAGCTGCAAATTTGTCGGTAAAACAAGTAGCCTTGTCGTAAAGCTCGGCTACCAGATATTCATACTCTGGCTTACGCGAAAGAATTTTAATTAATTCTCGACGTAAAGCTCGTTCACCAAAATGTTTGGCATTGTATTCCCACTCTCTAAATGGTAGCTCTTGATAAAGCTGGAAAAGTTGCTCGTGGTAATCTGCACATAATTTCTCCTCAATCGCACGGGAAATACTATTGTAGGCATGCGGATTATAAGCTTTTTCTGCGTTACCTGTTAAACTGCTAGTATTATGTAAGCTCAAAATTTCAGCCGTAATACTTGCATTTTCTCGAGCTTGAGCAAAGAGGTTACCGTAAATTGCCTTAAAGTCTTGATCTAGCTCTAATTGAGCACGCGGATCTTGAGCAAATTTAGCTTCATTCTTAGCCACTATATTATTTAAATAGGTTCTAATCGCATTGTATTTAGCAAAGAAATTTTGACAATTTGCTGCTATATTTGCTAAATCAGCACTTGTTAGATCCTGCTCGATTTTAACTGGCGAAGTAAAGTCTAGATTAGTTACTACAACTAGTTCTTCAGGGACATTTACTAGCTCTAACTCATATTGCTCAGTTTCAAAGACAATAACCTCTGGGACTAAGTTACCATCTTTACTTTCTAAGTTAGTTAAAGTACGACCATCTGCGGTTAAAAATTGCGTTTTTAAAGCCAGAGTTAGAGGTTGTTTTTCTTTTTGATCAAAAGTTGGTGGCGTATGTTGCTTAAATACTAAAGTTTGAGTTTTAGTATCTGCATTATAGTTCGAGCTTACTTTTACCACTGGTGTACCCGATTGACTATACCAAAGACGGAAGTGATCTAGATTATATCCAGAAGCATCTGCCATGGCATCGACAAAATCATCACAGGTTACCGCCTTCCCATCATGGCGAGCAAAGTATAATTTCATTCCTTTTTGGAAATTTTCTTCGCCAATAAGCGTATGAAGTAAGCGAATAACTTCGGCACCTTTTTCATAAACTGTGCTTGTATAGAAATTATCTTGCGACTCTACTTCATCAGGACGTATAGGGTGAGATAGAGGTCCTTTATCCTCGTTAAATTGATACTGTTGAATTGTTGCTGCGTCCTGAATACGTTTAACCGTACGATCTAGGGTATCTGAAGAGTATTCTTGATCACGAAATACAGTTAACCCTTCTTTAAGCGTTAGTTGGAACCAGTCTCTACAAGTAACTCTATCCCCTGTCCAGTTGTGGAAATACTCATGGGCAATAACTGAATCAATTAAAAATAAAGAGTTGTCTGTTGACGTATCTTTACAACCAACTAAAAGTTCATCGTTAAAGATATTTAACCCTTTATTCTCCATAGCTCCAGCATTAAAGTAGCCTACGCCAACGATCATAAATACATCTAGGTCATACTCTAAACCAAAACGATCTTCATCCCATTTCATAGCACGCTTGATCGCTTGCATCGCAAATTTAATTTGCTCGAGACGACCTGGTTCAGCAAAGAGTTTTAATTGTACTTGACGTCCTGATTTAGTTACAAATGTATCTTCGAGTAAATCAAAATTACCTGCAACACAGGCAAAGAGGTAAGAAGGTTTAGGGAAAGGATCGTGCCATTTAGCGTAATGCCACTCTTGATCTACTTCTCCTGAAGCAATTAGATTACCATTGGATAGCAAATATTTATATGCTTTTTTGGCTTCAATGGTAGTAGTAAATTCAGCTAAACAGTCTGGGCGGTCAAAGTAAAAACTTATTCTTCTAAAACCTTCTGCTTCACATTGTGACACTATTACTTGGTCAGATAAATAAATACCTGACATAGACTCATTTTCTTCTAAGTTGAATTCATTTAATACTTCAAGAGTAAATTCACTAGCATCTGCTAAACTTGAAACATCTACTGTGAGGTTTTGGAAGCCATCTACTTCAGAAACTAAATCTAAAGTATATTTATCCCAATCTTGTCCATTTATTTTTAAGGCAAGTAAATCTAATTTTTGTCCATTTAAGACAAATGAACTTGCTTGCGGATTTAAGCGCTTAATTGCAATTTTATTTTTCACCCGAGCCACTGGTAGATCTAATTTAATCTCAAGATCTACTTTTGTCGCGGTAAAATCTAAAGGTTTATAATCTAAACGGCGTAATTTAACCTGAGTCACTTGAACTCCTTAATTTTATCTTGCACTGATTTTTATTATAGCATAGGCAAAGAAAAACCCTCGGTATCTCAGTACCAAGGGTTTTTCTTTAGGTTATTTTAAGTCTTTTGCCATTTCTAAGGCTGACTCAACTTTTTCACGAGCATTATTCGATAAAGTTTGACTAGCTAAGAACTCAAGTTGTTCTAGCACTAGTTTTTGATATTGCGGAGCAAGCTTGAAGAATTTTAACAGTAAGTTAACAAGGTTCGAAGATAACTGTGGGTTAAACTTATCTGTTCTTAAAGCTTCTTGAGCAATATATTGTACCCCTGTACCGTCTAAGTTATACATTACATTGTAGTTATAGAAGGCTAAAGGATTTAAAATAGCTCGCACACGATTTGGGTTATGCGCATCATAAGTATGAAGTTTAGTTAAATCTTTAACTTCATTAATATCTTTAGCAAGAGTAGCACGTAAAGATTGGTAAGCATCTAGAACCAGAACTTCATGGTGGTAACGCTCTAAGAATTCTTTTTCTAATTCAGCTAAACCTAAGTTATTAGTTAAGTTAAGGTTTAAAGCGTTAATACGATCGGTGAAGTTATCTGCATTAGTATATAGATCCCTTACTAATTCTTTATGTTCACCTTCACCTGTAATTAAGCGTAAGAGGACATATTTTAAGTCACGTAAACCTGCTTGTTGCACATTAAACTCAAATGCCCCTACTTCTGGTAAATCTTGGTATAAAGCTAAAGCACGATGACCATGAGCACGAGTTAAGGTTTCATTTACATGTTTATATACTTTAGCTACAGCTAACGGATCTAAATCCTTTTCAAAGCGAGCGGCTACAGCATCAGGAGTAGTAAATCTTAATAACGTAGCATAAAGAGCTGGATTATCTAAAGCTTTACCTAATAAAGTTTCGAATACATTTAAGTATAAGCCTAAAGCTTGCCCTGCTAAAACTGGATTATTAGTTAAATGTGCTTTATAAACTTCAAAGTTTAGATCTTGAATTGCTTGATAGCGCGAATATTCGTTTGGAATATGTTGAGCAACAAAAGCTAACTCTTCAAATGATCTATCTTGATGTACAATCACTGGAGCTGAGAAGTCAACATTAGTTACTACAACTAATGGTTTATCTGTAGCAATTTGCAGATTTAATTTAGCTTCTTCAAGAACAATTAATGATTCTACAGGTTTACCATCAACGGTTTTTAGATCTAGAACTTGATTACCTTCTCTATCTAAGAAAATAGTTTTTAAAGGTAAAACTAGTGGATGTTTTTCTTTTTGATTATGAGTTGGATAGGTTACTTGTTCTAAATCTAAGAATAACACTTGGTGCTCAGCATCAAAATGTTGTTTAACTGTTACATGTGGAGTACCTGATTGACTATACCAAAGTTTAAAGCGATCAAGGTTAACTCCTGAAGCATCAGCCATAGCTGCCACAAAGTCATCACAGGTTACAGCTTTACCATCATGACGTTCAAAGTATAATTTCATCCCTTTTTGGAAGTTTTGCTCGCCAATTAAAGTATGAATCATACGAATTACTTCTGAACCTTTATCATAAACAGTTAAAGTATAGAAGTTATCTTGCGATAAAACTTTTTCAGGACGAATTGGGTGTGAAGTTGGACCACGGTCTTCGTCAAATTGATGGTTTTGCATAATAGCTACACTTTCAATACGTTCAATTGTACGGTCAAAAGTGTCTGAGGTAAACTCTTGATCACGGAATACCGTTAACCCTTCTTTTAAGGTTAATTGGAACCAGTCACGACAAGTTACACGGTCACCTGTCCAGTTATGGAAATATTCGTGTCCTACAACCTTATCAATACGCTTTAAACGAGCATCTGTAGCTGTATCTTTATCACCTACAAGAGCTGATTCATTGAAAATATTCAGACCTTTATTTTCCATAGCTCCCATATTGAAAAAGCTCACTGCCACAATCATAAAGAGATCAAGATCATATTCTAAATCAAAACGATCTTCATCCCATTTCATTGAGCGTTTTAATGAGCTCATCGCAAAGTGTAACTGATGTCCTTTACCTACTTCAGCAAAGATTTTTAAATCAACTTTACGACCTGATTTAGTTACAAATTGATCTTCTAAAACATCAAATTCACCTGCAACTAAAGCAAATAAATATGAAGGTTTAGGGAATGGGTCATGCCAAACGGCAAAGTGTTTACCCTCAGCAAGATCACCTGATTCTACTGGGTTACCATTTGATAAAAGGTATGGATATTTAGCTTTATCTGCAGTAATTTTAACAGTAAATACTGATAAATTATCTGGACGATCAAAGTAGTAAGTAATTAATCTAAAGCCTTTAGACTCACATTGCGAACAAATGTGCTCGCCCGCTTTATAGATCCCTGATAATAATTTATTATTTTCTACTTCAAGAGTATTTTCAATTTCCACGACAAAATTGTCTTGGTCATCTAGTTTACTAATATCCAAAGTTAAATTTTGGAATTTACCTTCACCAGGTAAGTTTTCGAGTTTATAGTCATCCCAAGCTAAGCCATTAACTCTTAATTTAAGTAATTGTAAATCTTGTCCATCAAGCACAAAACTTGTTGCCCCTGGAGTTAAACGTTTAAAAGTTAGTTTTGAACGAACTGTAGAGGGAAATTCTGCCTTACTATCAAAGTTAAAATCTAAATAAGTGTCCACAATTTGGAAATCTAATGGACGATAATCTGCACGTAGCATAGGTTTGTTTTCTATACTCATATTAATAAGCCCTTATATAACTTGTCTGTGATTAGCTTAACACTATAAAAAATACTTTGCAAGTGCAAGCAATATAAAACTTTACTATTTCACTAGGTTATTAAGAAAAAACTTGATTAAATTTTATCAATAGGATATCACTATTAATCTAGACTTTTAGCTTCTTCTTGGATCCTTTGTATAAGAAAAATAGCTTCTCTCCCTACTCTATTTATTATGCCATTATTTTTCTCAGATCTTGTAGTTTTCATTGAAATATTGGGCATTCGGCTTAAATAAATTTGTTTTAACTAAGTTTTATCCTGCTCTTTTATTTGAGAACTTGAGCACAAAAGTTGGTTATACTTGTGGGTCATAAAAATAGACAAAACTTTTAAGATTAGCTAATATTTTTGTTAGGAGTGGGAAAAAATAATGTGACAAAATATGACTTATTTCAGAAAAACTAGTATAATATCCCATGTTTTTATAATTCTACGATGAGGTATAAACGTGGATCAATCAAATATTTGGACGCAAGATTATGCTGCCATTGGTGGATCTGAGATCCTAACAGCAATCGTTGCGTTAGTTCCTATTGTATTTTTCCTTCTAGCCTTAACAGTATTAAAACTAAAAGGTCACATTGCTGCATTTTTAACTCTAGTTATTGCAGCTATTATTGCAACTATCTTCGGTATGCCATTACACTCAACTGCTTCAGCGACGCTATTAGGTATCCTAAGCGGTTTATGGCCAATCGCATGGATTGTAATTTGGGCAATCTTTATCTATAACATCTGTGTGCGTTCAGGTAAATTCGAAGTTATTCGTTCATTTATCTCTGGTATTTCAGATGACCAACGTGTTCAAGTATTACTAATCGCTTTTGCGTTTGGTGCTTTCTTAGAAGGTGTTGCAGGTTTTGGTATTCCTATTGCAATCGGTGCCGCTTTATTAATTGGTTGTGGTTTCAAAAACCCAATCGCTGCTGCAGCTCTATGTCTTGTAGCTAATATGGCTTCAGCTCCTACAGGTGCTATTGGTATCCCTGTTACAGTTGCGGCTCAAGTTACTAACATTGACGCTTCAGTATTATCTGCATTAATTTCACGTCAATTAGCAATTGTTATCTTTATCCTACCATTCTGGTTAGTAGCAATGGTTGATGGTTTACGTGGTATTAAAGATACTTTACCAATGATTTTAGTTGTGTCAATTGTTTCAGCTATTACTTGTTTCATTGCTTACAACTTTGTTGGTCACGAATTATCTGACGTTATCCTAGGTGTTGCGGGAATGGTATCTATTATCGTATTCTCACGCATTTGGAAACCAAAACGTCAATTAACAGCTGATGGTTATGTTGAGAGCAATGCTTCTAAACAAGAAGCTAAAGCTACAGACACTAAACACTTTACTGTAGCTCAAACTATCTTTGCTTGGTCACCATTCATTGTTATTACTATCTGTGCTTTAGTTTGGACTTTACCAAGCTTAAAAGCTTTATTAAATACTTTCACAACTACTTTCCAAATGGCTGGTCTACATGGCGAAATCATGAAAGGTGCTCGCTTTGCGGTAGAAAACCAAGCTCCAGAAGCTGCTATTTGGAGATTTGATCTATTAGCTTCAGTTGGTACAGCTTTATTCTTATCAGCTATTTATACAGTAATTGCTTTCCGTGTAAAACTAAGCACTACATTATCTGTATTAGGAGCTACAATTAGACAATTATTATTCCCAATCTTAACTATCTGTTTCGTTTTAGCATTCGCAAAAGTTGCTGACTACTCAGGTCAAACAAGTTCAATTGCGATCCTATTATCACAAACAGGTGTAGTATTCCCAGTATTAGCTCCATTATTAGGTATGCTAGGGGTATTCTTAACAGGTTCAGTGGTTAACTCAAATACTTTATTTGCTAAAGTACAAGTTACAACTGCACAATTAATTAATGTTAACCCAGACCTATTAGCAGCTTCTAACACTTTAGGGGCAATTACAGGTAAAGTAATTTCTCCACAATCAATCGCTATCGGTTGTGCGGCTGCAGGAGCTCAAGGTCGTGAAGGTGAATTACTAGCTTATGTATTAAAACATGCAGTAATCTTCGCTTTCTTAATCTGTGTCTTAACCGTTCTTCAAGCTTATGTTTTAACTTGGACTACAGTGGTATAAGATAAACTACAAAAAAAGGCTTTTGGTAACCCCAAAAGCTTTTTTTATATCTTTAGATATATTATTATCAGTCGCTTTGTGTTAAAATCAGAATATAACACTTATTTTCTTAATTTACGCTTATATTAATATGTTATTTTCAAAACTAGAGACAAAACCTATTGACCCTATTATAGGGTTATATCAAGACTACTTAGCTAATACAAACCCTAAGAAAGTTAATCTTTCTATAGGTCTTTATTTTGATGAACAAGGTCGCATTGACTTAATGGGAGCAGCACGCAAGGCAGCTCTAGTTTTAGCTGAAAAAAATCAAGTTAAAAGCTACTTACCTATTGACGGTGACCGCGAATATTTACAAGCTATTAACGAACTAGTATACGGTAAAGATAACCCTGTATTAGTAGAAAACCGTTTAGCTTCAGTACAAACTTTAGCAGCTACAGGTGGCTTACGTATTACTGCAGATGCTCTAAGAGAATTTGCAGGTTCTACTCGTTGTTGGGTTTCAGATCCAACTTGGAGTAACCACATAGATATCTTTACCGAAGCAGGTTACCAAGTAGGAGCTTATTCATATTACAATCGTGACCTTATGTCTTATGACATTGAAGCTCTTTTAGCTGACTTAGAAAATAAACTTTCTGAGCGTGATGTAGTTTTAATGCACCCAGTATGTCACAACCCAACAGGTGCTGACTTAACTGAAGAAGACTGGTTAAAAGTATATGCGCTTATTAAAAGTAAAAATGCTATTCTTGTTTTAGACCAAGCATACCTAGGTTATGGTAAAGGAATTGAAGAAGATGCTTTAGCAGTACGTCTAGCTGCTCAACATTTAGATCAATTTGTTCATATTTTCTCTAGTTCTAAAACTTTTAGTATCTACGGCGAGCGTATTGGTAATGTTAATATTAAATGTAAAGATGCTGAGCAAGCAGTAGTATTAACATCTAACCTAAAACAATTAATTCGTTGTTGTTACTCAACACCTATTTGTAATGGTGCTCGTTTAGTTAAAACTATTTTAACTACCCCTGAAATTAGAAAAACATGGGAAGCTGAACTAAATGCTTACCGTGAACGCTTACAAAATTTACGTAAAGAATTTGTTGCTAAATTAAAAGCATTAGGAGTAGACTTTAGTTACATTGAACAACAATATGGTTTCTTCTCGTTCTTAAAATTAACTCCAGAACAAATTCAAGCTCTAAAAAATGACTATGGTATTTACGCTTTAGAATCAGGTCGTATTAATTTTGCGGGCTTAAACCAAAGCAATATTGACTATGTAACTAATGCAATTGCTGCAGTAATTAAAGGATAATAATACATATGGATTTTTTCTCTGATATAACTCTTGCCGCTGATGATCCTATTCTAGCTTTAGTGCAACAATACCTTAAGGACACGCGTCCAAATAAAGTGGATTTAAGCGTTGGCGTTTACTATAACCCAGAAGGTAAACAAGAAAATTTTGAAGCTGTGCGTGTAGCACAAAAAGCTGTAGCTGAGTATTTATATGCTTTACCTACAGAAGCAAAATTAGAGCAAGTAAACACAGATCTAGCTAAATTAGTAGCAAAAGATACAAGTGAATCTTACTTACCTGCTACAGGTTATAAAGGTTTTAACCTTGCAGTTCGTGATTTAGTTTTCCCTGCTGATTTACCTGCACGTCAAGAAGATCGCATTCAATCTATTGAAACTGTAGCAGGATCTGGTGGCTTACGTCTTGTTGGTGATTTTATCCATAAACAATTAGGTTTAGAAACTATTTATATTTCTAACCCAACTTGGAGTAATCACTTTGCAATTTTTGAACACTCAGGTTTAAAAACAGCCGAATACAGCTACTATAATCCAGCTACTAAAGCTTTAGATGTTGAAGCTACTTTAGCTGATTTAGATAAGCTTACAGCCAAAGATGCTGTACTTTTACAAGCAGCTTGTCACAACCCAACAGGTTATGACTTTACGCCAGAAGAATGGAAACTAGTACTAAACAAAATCAAAGAAAAAGGTGCTTTACCTGTATTTGATTTTGCTTACCAAGGTTTTGGTGACGGTTTAGACGAAGATGCTTATGCAGTACGTTTAGCAAGTGAGATTTTTGCTGAAGCTCTTGTTATTTCTTCTTGCTCGAAAAATTTAGGCTTATATGGTGACCGTTTAGGGGCAATCCATGTAATTGCAGCTAATGCCAATGAAGCAAACTTAGCTGTATCTAACCTCCAATCTTTTGCAAACAACTATTACGTATCTCCAGGTACCAATGGTGCATTTGTTGCAACTACGGTATTAAATAACCCTGAATTACGTAGTCAATGGGAAAATGACTTAGCTCAAGTACGTAGTCGTATTAAAGATTTACGCACTAAATTAGCTAATGCTCTTAAAGCTCGTGGCTTTGACTTTGACTTTGTTGTGAAACAAAAAGGTATGTTCTCTTACACAGGATTTACCCCTGAACAATGTAAAGAACTTAAAGAAAAATATGCTATCTATATTGTAGGCAATGGACGTATCAATATTGTAGGTTTAAACGATAATAACTTAGAATATGTTGCTGACGCATTTGCCGCTGTATTAAGCAAATAATAAAAGGACCTCCGAAAAATCGGAGGTCTTTTCAGATCTTAATTATTTAGACTTTTGCCTTTGGCAATAATGCGTGCAATTAGTTGTTCTTTATCCCACTGCATAATTTGGTCAATTATATTGGTATTAATTGGCGGAATAAACTCATCTTGAATCCCAATTGCTAGACTAGGAACTAAAACATTTAAGTTCATCATGCTTTCAAAAACTGCACTTGCAGCCCCACCTTGTTCAGCATTCTCTTCGAGAACTACCACTAGGCTATAATTCTCTAATTGTTTAATTATCTCTAAATCTAGTGGCTTAACAAAGCGCATATCAAAAACACTTGCCCCTATTTGCTCGCCTATAGCTAAAGCTTTAGTTAGCATATTACCAAAGTTTAAAATGGCAATGCCTTTTGACAAGTTAAGTTGATGCTCGTGATTGAATTGAGCTAGCTTTTGGGCATTAGTTTGCATAAGTTGTACGCCTTTACCTAAGCTAATTGGCGTTTCTAGTAATTCTTTACTAGTATATTGACTTTGCTCGGCAATTTGACTTGCTTTACCACGAGGATAGCGTACTGCAAATGGACCATTATAAGTGTAACCAAATTCTAACAGAGCTTGTAAATTCTCTCCACTACTTGCCGTAGTTACAACAAGATTTGGAATACATCTTAAATAGGAAATATCAAATGCCCCTTGATGGGTTTGCCCATCTTCACCTACAATCCCTGCTCGGTCTATAGCAAAGAGTACAGGGTGATTATCTATAGCAACATCATGAATTAGCTGATCATATGCTCTTTGGAAAAAGGTTGAATAGATAGCAACTACAGGCTTTAAGCCCCCAATTGCTAATCCTGTAGCTAGAGTAACTGCATGTTGTTCAGCAATGGCTACATCAATAAGCTTTTCTGGAGCTACCTTATTGAATTCTTGCATTCCTGAACCTTCAATCATTGCTGGAGTAATAGCTATTAAATGCGGATCTTGAGCATGTTTAACTAACCAATTACCAAAAATTTGCGAATAGCTTGGAGCACTAGCACTTGGGGGCGTAGCTTTTTGCTCTTCTTGTGGCGTAAATTTACTTACACCATGGTATTTAGTAGGTTCGGCTTCGGCAGGTAAATACCCTTTACCCTTAGTCGTTAAAACGTGCACTAATTGTAATTTACCATTACCTTTAAGACGTTTAAACAAATGTACCAATCCGCGCACATCATGCCCATCAACTGGTCCTATGTAATCGATTCCTAAAGTACGATACAGGTTAGCAATTTCAGGAGACAAAAGACTTTTAAATGCACTCTCAGTTGATTTTAATATACTTTTTAAAGGTCCTATATCTGGCAGTAAATCTTTAGATTTAGCTCTGATTTGCTGATATATCTCTGATTGGAAAAGCTTTTCTGTTTGACGATTCAGAGCCCCTTTATTTGGGCTAATAGACATGTTATTGTCATTTAAAATAATCGTGAGAGGAGCTTTTATATCCCCCACATGATTTAATGCTTCAAATGCCATGCCTGCAGTCATAGCTCCGTCACCAATTACAGGTATTACATCACTATTAATACCACGAGCTTGATTAGCTATGCTAATTCCTGTTGCCACACTTAAAGAAGTTGAAGAATGTCCAACCGTTAGAATATCGTGCTCTGATTCTTTAATAAAGGGAAAAGGATGTATGCCTTGATACTGTCTAATAGTACCAATTTTCTCTTTACGTCCTGTTAATACTTTATGAGCATAAGCCTGATGCCCTACATCCCAAATAATTTTATCATTTGGACTGTCATAGACATAATGTAAGGCTACCGTAAGCTCTATGGTTCCTAGATTAGAAGCAAAATGCCCTGAACTATTACTAATACTGTAGATCAAAAAATCTCTTAATTCATTACATAATTGAGGTAATCGACTTTCGTCTAGAGCTTTTAAATCAGAAACTGTATTAATTTTGTCAAGCAATGGGTAAGTACGTTTCATATTATTTTCTGCGGTTGACAACATAAACGGTAATTTCACGTAGCCAATTTACTGCATTACGCGAAAATTCCATTTCACTAAAGCCACTAATTAAATTATCTAACTGCTCAACATAACCTAAAGTCTGGACAAAATTACTCTCTAGTTTCTTTTCAGCTTCTTCTAAGCCAAATAAGCTAACATAAGTTAACTTATGATTAGTTTGATCAGAGCCAACTGGCTTACCTATTTCTTGTTCATTGCCTTTTACATCTAAAATATCATCTTTTATTTGAAAGGTTAAGCCTAAATTATATGCCCATTTAGATAGTATATCTTCTAATAATAATGTAGTTTTAGAACGCTCTTTTGCGTATAAACCTAAAAGCACACTACTACGAATTAGAAATGCAGTTTTACGATAATGAATTTGACTTAATCTTAATTCTGCATGCTTGGTGCTAAGATTAAGTTCTTTTAATTTGTTGATGGTTAAATCATCTCCTAAAATGTCTAAAGCTTGACCTAGGCACATACCATAATGCCCTGCTCCATAAGATAAAATTCTTATTTGCTCTAAAGCAGCTTTAGGAGAAATTTTTTGATTACTACTTAATAAACTAAATGCTAGAGTTTGCAATGCATCACCAGCTAATATAGCCATACTTTCACCAAAAACCTTATGGTTGGTTAATTTACCGCGACGATAATCATCATTATCCATCGCTGGTAAATCATCGTGAATTAAGCTATAAGTATGAATAGCTTCTATAGCCATAGCGGCAATAAGCAAATCACTTAAATTAGCTTTAGTTAGAATACCACCGATAAAAACTAATGCAGGTCGTAACATTTTGCCATCAGAGTAAAGACTATAGAACATAGCCTCACTAAGCTTGTCTATGTCAAACTTTTGCATTATTTTATCGCTATCTTTATCACTTGGTAAAAGAGATAAAATAGTTTGGTCTTGCGAAAATAGTTGTCGAAGAGGATCTGCCCCAGTGCCTAACACAAGTTTAATAAAATCTTTTGTTGCTTGGCTAACCAGAGATAAAACTTGTTCTAGAGGTAAATCTTTACTCAACTCAGTTGCAAGTTGATGTTTCTCTACCACTAGTTCGGCTAAATCATTTAGAGAAAGAGCTTGCTCTTCGAGTTTTTTGTCTTGAATCATTTATTTAAGTAAAAATTTATTATTGACTGCGTTTTTGTTGCACAGCTTCTATTTGTTGCTTAGCTTGATCAATTTGTTCGTGTAAGCTATCGATTAAACCTAAAGCTTGAATATAATTGCTTGTAAGTTCATTTAGAGTAAGTTGATCACTCTCCATTAGCTTAACAATTTCATTTAACTTGGCAATATTTTCTTCAAAAGTTAATGATTCATTCTCTTTTTTCTCAGCAGTCATATTTTTACTCCTAATCTCTGAAGTTTTCAAATTGTAAAGCTAAATTTAATTCAGATTGAGCATTACGCATTAAGGCAATAACCTGTTGAAGATCATCACGGTTTTTCCCTTGTACGCGAATTTTTTCTCCCTGAATTTGTGCTGTTACTTTTAATTTGGTTTCTTTGATCATTTTAGTAATTTTTTTAGCTGTATCTTGATCTATACCGTTTTTAAAAGTAATTTCTTTAGAGTAGGTTTTACCTGCATGTTCATGCTCTTCAGGAATTTGTAAAGAGTAGAATTCAATATTACGCTTAATTGCAGCGTTAACTAAAATATCAACTAATTGCTGTAATTGGAAATCTGAATCAGCAACTAATTTAACTTTATTATCTTTAGCGTTTAATTCAATTGAAGCATTTGTCCCTTTAAAGTCAAATCTGCCACCTAGAACACGCTGTGCATTTTCAACTGTATTTTTTACTTCGAAGTTATCAATTTCTGAAACTATATCAAATGAAGGCATAGTATAAGTCCTATAAGAATATTTTACCCTTGCTATTATAACAAATTAAGCCGTTAAAATAGTTAAAAATAAAGTCTTAGTAAAGAATTACTAAGACAAACTGGTAAATAAAATAAGTAAAACAGGAACATATAAATTAACTAAAAAGCCAAAACTAATGGCTAAGCCAACTACACCTGTACCACCCGCTTTTTGGATAATAGGTAAAGAGCAATCAAGAGAAGTTGCCCCAGGAAAAGTAATAGCTGTACAGCGATACTTTTTCATTAAAATCGGAACTAAAATTAAAGCTAGTAGCTCTCTAGCCATATCGACAAAGAACACTAAAGAACCGTCTAGAGCCCCATAAGTTTTAGTGATAACAACGCTAGTTAAACTATACCAGCCCATCCCCGAAGATAGAGCTAGAGTTTTCCAAAGATTCATATCAATAATAAAACTTACAATTACTCCTCCTATAAGACAGCTGAATGTAAATAACAAGGAAATAACTAAAGCTTCTCGATTTAAAAATACATCTCTTAAACGATATTTTGCACTACCTAATTGTAAGCCAACAATAAAAATCAGGGCTAATAGAGCTATATTCGAGTATAAATCTAGTTTGTCATGATCTACTTCATAGTTATAGTACTTACAAAATCCGCCTATAACTATTCCTATTATTACCGAAGACACTAACTTAGTAATATCCCAAATCAAGTGACCTAGACTAGCTTTTACATGATGATAATGTGCATTTTTTCCTTTTAAATGGTCATATACCATTAAGACTAAAATGTTAGCAGCCGAGATAACGGTAACAAAGACAAAAGTGTTTATACCAACTTGCGGTATTTTTATTAATAGGTCATCTATTTGAGCTAATTTAAAACCCATAATAAATAACAGTATATATAAAATTAAAGTTAGCAATCTGCCTAGATATTTACCTATACGAGGAAATAAATTACCAAAGTAGTAGCCAACAAATATAGGAATTAAAATTATTCCCAATCCCTCTAAAATACCCATATAAATTCAAGCATTAAGTTAATTAGTTAATTTCCTATTGTATCACTATTTTTACTCAAAAGAAAACCCTCTAGACATTGTCTAGAGGGTTGAATAGAAATTAATCTGGCGATGACCTACTCTCACATGGGGAGACCCCACACTACCATCGGCGCTACAACGTTTCACTTCTGAGTTCGGCATGGGATCAGGTGGGACCATTGTGCTAATGTCGCCAAAAGCGGTTAATTTAATAACTTGCTGAATTTGATTTACTAAATCCTTGTTCT
>NZ_NRJH01000036.1 GCF_003585925.1 Psittacicella melopsittaci | reverse complement strand
TAAAAAAAATAACTTGCCAAGCATTTTCAGAAAAAAATTTTAAAATATACGTAAATCATGCAAATTTTGCAAATATTTTAATGAATAGACACATTTGAGCACGCATTTTGTAAATTTTAAATCTAAAAATAAAGTAAAAAAATCTCTTTTTTTCTTCTAAAAATAATTTAATTACTCTATTTTTTTTATTTTTTTATTAATTTATTCGAATTATTTAATTAATTATTTAAGAAAAAATGCTTAATTAATTAAATAAAAAATTAGCATTTGAGAAATTAAAGTCCTCATAATTTTCTTAAATATAATCTTAACTTATTACGCTTTTTGATAAAACTTTGCTTTTAATTTACATTAGCAATAAGTAAACAAGGTTCTAGAGCTAGATATATCATGGCTTTGCTCTGTTAATTTACTTAATTAGTATCTAAACTATGCTTATTTGCTTAATTCCTATCTATGCTATGCTTATACCTACTAGCTGACTTATAAGTATCTCAAGCGCATTTAATGGGTTAAAGCCTTTTGTTCTTTTATCTTTTAGTTGCGTAGTTTACCCTAATAAAAAAGCAATATGCTTAATTTCATATTTGTAGGATAGATTTATGTTTAAGGATAGTCTCTTGCAAATAAAGCTTTGATTGGTAAAATCTAGCTAAATAAAAAAATCTCGGCAATTTCTGCCGAGATTTTTTACTAAGATTATTTTTTACGATCAAATTTACGGATTAATCTATCACCAGTAAATTCAACAAACTGTACAATTAAAACAATAATCGGTACAGTAGACCATAACATTACAGGTTCAAAGCGGTTGTAACCGTAACGAATTGCTACGTCACCTAGACCACCAGCACCTACAACCCCGCCCATTGCGGTGTAACCGATAATACTCACGGTTGTTACAGTAATAGCACCTAAAATACCTGGAATAGCTTCTGGAATAATAGCTCCATAAACTGTTTGCCAAGTAGTTGCCCCCATTGACTTACAAGCTTCAATAATCCCTAGATCTAATTGTCTAATTACATTTTGTACTAGACGTGCAAAGTAAGGAGTTGCAGATAATACTAATGGTGGAATAATCCCTTTAACTCCAATTGTAGTACCAGTTAACGCTTGCGTTAATGGAATAGCAATAACTAATAAAATGATAAACGGAATTGAACGTAATACGTTCACAAAGAAAGAAACTATACTATATAAACGTTTACTTTCTAATAATTGACCTGGGCTTAATAAAAATAGTAATACCCCTAATGGTAAGCCAAATAATACTGTAAAAGCTACGGTAATTAGTACCATTAGAATGGTATCATATGTAGCTTCGGCTAATAGTAACCAGTCAATTAAATCCCAAATTCCTAAAACTGATGCCCAAATCTCACTCATCTTAAGCTAACTCCTCAAAAGACACATTTTCATGCTCTAAAAACTGTTTTAAACGCACATATTGTTCTTCTGAACAATCTGCAGAGACAACTAATTGACCAAATTTAACGTCCCCAATTGATCCAACTGTACCTTGAAGAATATTAACTTCAATTTTTAATTCTAAAGCAATTCTAGCTAAAATTGGACGACCTGCATCAGCACCTTTATAAGTTAACTTAAATACATGACCTGTAAAATCATCTTCTACTGTATGCCATGCATCTACATCAACACCTGATTCAGATAGTAATTTTTTGGTAGTTGGATGTTTAGGATGTAAGAATACTTCAGCAACATCGCCTTGTTCAGCAATTTCACCTGCTTCTACCACCGTTACTTCGTCACAAATTGCACGAATAACATCCATTGAGTGAGTAATTAAGACAATTGTTAATTTAAGTTTTTCACTTAATTCTTTAAGTAATTCAAGAATACTACGCGTAGTTTCAGGGTCTAACGCCGAAGTAGCTTCGTCACATAAAAGAATTTCAGGTTCATTAGCTAAAGAACGGGCAATCCCAACCCTTTGTTTTTGTCCCCCAGATAATTGTGATGGGTATTTGTGAATATGGTCTTCTAAGCCTACTAGCTTAAGTAACTCAGTTGCTCTTGGTACGAGTTTACTTTTTTCTACACCTGCTATTTTTAATGGGAAAATAACATTATCGAGAATTGTTTTTGAACTTAAAAGATTAAAGTGCTGGAAAACCATGCCTATTTTTTGGCGTAGTTTATTTAATTCTTTAGTGTTTAATTGGGTAATATCTGTGTTATTTATAATCACTTGCCCCGAGGTAGGTCTTTCTAATAAGTTAATTAAACGAATTAAAGTAGATTTCCCAGCTCCAGATCTTCCGATAATACCAAAAATTTGCCCTTCATTTACAGTCAAATTTAAATTCTTAAGAGCATGAAACGATTGCCCTTTTTTCGGTCCGTAGTAATACTTTTCAATATTTTGTAAACGGATCTTAGGCTTTCCAAGATTAGTCATTTAGAATGCACTCCCTATGTAATATTTCATATAAACCTTTTATATTTCTGGTAGCTATTTATGTTTCTAGCATAGCATATTAAAAAAGCAAATAGCAACAAAAAAGTGCATTTTTATGTAAAAATATTTACCAGCTTATTTTCGTATGTCTATATTCATAAAATTAAGCCGAATAGACGCATTGACTTTCTTTTTATAAGAAAATAGCCACCTGCAATGAGGTGGCTATCTTTCTTGTTCGAATACTAAAAAATCAATGTATTAATCAATAATACGTAAACTACTACCAGCTTTGAAAGTAGGTCTTGAAAAGTCTTTTGTTTTAAGACGATCAACGTTAACTAAGTTACGTTTGAAAATACCTGAATTTGTATTTCCTTTGTAGTATTTAGGTTTGAATGAACCAAAACCACGAATAGCAACCATACGACCCTCTGCTACAGAAACCGCAATTTCACGTAAAAGAGTTGAAATCATCGCGTTAACTTCTTCAAGTCCAATTTCAAGTTCTTCATTTTGCTCGTATAGTTCTCTAATAATGATATTAGCTAACTCTTGTCTGCGCATAATGATAATTTATTATTGGTTTTGAGCTTGAGTTAAAGCGTCAGCAAAAGCTGTATTTTTTAATTCTTCTTCTTTAACTCTTTCAGCACGAGGTGCTACAGATAAATTTAAAGCTGTGTTTTTACGATCTACACCTACTACATATAGGTCTAAAACGTCACCAACGTTAGCAGTTTCAACTTCATTAATGTTTAATAAAGCGTCGAATTTGCCTTCAACTTTTAATTTAACTTTAGTGTCGTCTTTGTCAACAACTGTAGCTTTAACTGCTTGGTTGTTTGTAGAAGCAGCAAATTCTGCTAATTCTTCTTCATTTAATTGTTTGATACCTAAAGAAATACGTTCTTTTTCAGCATCAATTTGTAATACAACTGCAGTTACTTCGTCACCTTTTTTGAATTGACGTACTAATTCTTCGCTAGAACCGTTACCTAAATCAGAAACGTGAACTAAACCATCAATTCCGCCTTCTAGACCAATAAATACACCGAAGTCAGTGATAGATTTAATTCTACCAGTTACTTTTTGACCACGAGTGTAAGTTTCTGCGAATTTAGCCCAAGGGTTTTCTTTACATTGTTTGATACCTAAAGAAATACGACGACGAACTTCATCGATTTCTAGGATTTGTACTTGAACTTCTTCACCTAAAGATACTACTTTAGAAGGGTGAACGTTTTTGTTTGTCCAGTCCATTTCTGAAACGTGAACTAAACCTTCAACACCACCTAAAATTTCAACGAAGCAGCCGTATTCAGCTAAGTTAGTTACTTTACCAAATAATCTGTCGCCAACGTGGTATTTAGAAATTACTTCTTCCCAAGGATCTTGTTGTAATTGTTTTAAACCTAAAGAAACACGTACTTTTTCTTTATCAAATTTTAATACAACTACTTCTACTTGATCACCTACAGCAACAACTTCGCTTGGGTGTTTTACACGTTTCCAAGACATATCAGTGATATGTAATAAACCGTCTACACCACCTAAATCAACGAATGCACCGTATTCAGTTAAGTTTTTAATTGTACCTTTAACTACTTTACCTTCTTCTAAAGTTTCAATTAATGCTTCACGATCAGCATTATCTTCAGTTTCTAGTACAGCACGACGTGATACAACGATATTGTTACGTTTTTGATCTAATTTGATTACTTTGAACTCTAGGTCTTTACCTTCTAAGTTAGCACCTTCACGAGTTGGACGTAATTCAACTAAAGAACCTGGTAAGAACGCACGGATCATACCATCGATCTCAACTGTATAGCCGCCTTTAACTTTAGAAGACACGTAACCAGTAATAGTTTCTTTGTTTTCGTAGATTTCGTGTAATTTTTTCCAAACTTGTAAAGTTTTAGCTTTTCTACGTGATAATGATACGTCACCTTGACCATTTTCTAATGATTCAACAGCAACTTCTACTTTATCACCAATTTTAACGTTTAATTCACCATTAGCATCTTTGAATTCATCTTCATAGATTTGTGCTTCTGATTTTAAACCAGCATCAACGATAACAAAACCTTTTTGAATACCGATTACTGTACCTTCTACTACATCACCTACTTTTGGTGTGTTAAGAACTTGCGCTTCAAATAGTTGAGCAAAATTTTCCATGTTAAACTAAAAAAAATATATTAAATAAACATCCTACTTGATTCATTCAAGAAGGGGTTGAAAAAAGAAATACAGTTTCATACTGTACGATTAAAAGTCAGCTTTTAATTATACTATAAAAAATTGAAAATTAATAGCTTTTTTATTAAAAATTATAGATTTATTTTTCTTGCAGGTGTTTTTCTATAGCTGCAAAGGTTTCTTCAATACCTAAATTTGTTGTATCTATGATAATTGCATCGCTTGCAGGAACTAATGGAGCTACTTTACGGTTTTTATCCTGATAATCTCTTTGCTCTAAAAGAGCTAAAATCTCATCAAAGTTAGCTTTTTCTCCTTTCTCACATAATTCTTTATATCTTCGTTCTGCCTTAGCTTTAGGGCTAGCATCAAGGAAAAATTTAATCTGAGCTTGAGGAAAAACCACTGTTCCCATATCACGACCTTCGGCAACAAGACGAGGATAATCTAGAGCAAATTTTCTTTGTCTTTCTAATAATGCGGTTCTAATTTCTGGAATCACCGCAAAACTAGAAGCTTTGGCTGCTGTAGTCTCTAATCTTAAAAGTTGGGTAATATTTTCTTGATCGAGATAAACTTGCAATACGCCTGCTTCATTTTCGGCAAATGTTAAAGGAATATTTTTCAGTTTGTCACAAACTTGGGCAAAAACCTCAGGATCTTGTAAATCTTCTTTTTCGATATTTAGCTTACCTAAATATATAGCAGCCGCACGATAGATAGCTCCTGAATCTAAACGCTGACAATTATATTTGTCAGCTAGGAGCTTAGCCATGGTTCCTTTACCTACTCCAGAGGTGCCGTCAATCGTTATTAAAAGCTTTTCCATTATTTTTCCTTATTTACCATGAATTTTATTAAACTCTGTAAAATATGTTGGGAAGGTTTTACTTGTACACTTAGGATCTAAAATAGTAACCTCTACCCCTTGTTTATTTAATGAAACTAAGGAAAAACACATAGCCATACGATGATCATTATAAGTTTTAATCTCCGCTGCTTTTAGTTTTTCAGGAGCTACAACTTCAAGATAATCCTCACCCTCTACAACTTGAGCTCCTACGGCTTTAAGTTCATTTGCCATAGCAGCTAAGCGATCGGTTTCTTTTACGCGCCAGTTGTAAATATCTCTAATTATAGTTTTACTTCCTGGAGGGCAAAATAAAGCAGCAATAGCTATTCCCATAGCTGCGTCTGGAATATGATTTAAATTTAGATCTACTGCTTTTAAAGGATATCCAGTTTGTTGCTCAAGCTCAGTGTTTTTCTGTGCTCGAATAAAACCTTCGCCAAAACTTATTTTGGCACCCATAGCTTCTAAAGCATAGACAAAATTCTTATCCCCTTGCGTCGAGGTCATATCTATACCCTGTACCGTAACATCACCACCTATTGCCCCTGCTAGTAAAAAGTAAGAAGCACTTGAAGCATCGCCTTCAACTATAACCTTTTCAGGGGAAAGGTAGCTTTGGGGCTTAATTACATACTTTTTATAAGCTTCTAGCTGTTCTACTTCTACATTAAACTTTTGCATACAGTTTAAAGTAATATCTATATAAGGCTTAGAAACTAGTTCGCTAGTTAGGTTGATTGTTACTTGCGTGCCTATTACAGGAGCCACCATTAATATCGAAGTTAAAAACTGCGACGAAATATTACCTGGAATATTTATGCTAATAGGGTCAAGAGATTTATTATCTTTTTTGGTTACTATACGTAAAGGAGCATAACCTTTTTCGTTTAAATATTCTATCTCACAACCAATTGCATTTAAGGCATCAACTAAATCTCCAACTGGACGCTCATGCATGCGCGGTTCACCATGAATTGTAAATTCAGCATCACCACGGTTAAAGGCAAGAGCTGCAATTAGTGGTCTAAATGCTGTTCCTGCATTACCTAAAAATAAGTCATATTTACCGTCTAAGGTAAAAATCCCCCCATTACCCTCAACTAGAGCCTGATCTTGGCTTTCATTTACTTGATATTTAATACCTAAGGTTTCTAATGCCTTAAGCATCCAATATACGTCGTCTGACTTTAATAGATTTGTAACTTTTGTTGTACCTTTAGCTAATGCTGATAAAAGCAATAGTCTATTCGATAGACTCTTTGAGCCAGGAATAGTAATGGTACCATGGGCTAGAGGAGATGATTTTAAAGTTAATTTTTCCATAGATAAAAAAACGATCTGCATATCTCTACACAGATCGTAAATGTAATATTTTAAAGAAAAAGGAGTAGAGTTTAATTAGATGAAGTTTCTAATGGTACTGTATTTACCATATGTTCCAGATATTTGAATTCTACATAAGTATGAATGCATAAATCAATTAATACCCTTGGATATAACTCTATAATCTGATTAAAAACTTTTTCTCCATTGAAAAATTGGAAAGTAAAATTATTAATTAAGGTTTGATCTTGAGAAGATAAAGCAAGATATGCTTCTCTTAGATCAAATAAAGCTGTGAGAAACTCTTTAATTTTATCTAACAATTGCTCATCTGCTTTTAGATATTTAGGTAAATCATTAAAGAAGTTCATGATAACTTCTGAATTTAACAATAACGTTAATCTAATAATCTCAAGATATGCAGTAGATACATTAAATTGAGTTGGCTCAACAAAATCTTTACCTGTTTCTAAAAATACTTTCTCTAGGGAACTATATCCTTGATCATCAAACAGTATCCCTGTAGATTCGATTTTGTCTCCGAGCATTCTTACTAAAACAGCAAGACGGTTCAATTTATCATTTGTGGCATACAGATATATTAGTTGTTTAAGAGCTTCCTGCTTTTGATTAGATATAGCTAAGCTATCAAAAACAAAACTATTGAAATTTAAATATGCCTCAACATTTTTCTCTACTAATTCCGTATATGCTGCTTGAGGTAATTTAAAGTTATTATTTAAATCACTGAGACCATTGTTCGAAGAAGTATTTTCTGCTTTAACTGGAGCAGGTTTCTCTTCAGGTAAAACAACCTCTTCAACTGGTTTTACTTCTGTCTCACTTAGATCTATACGCGGAACTTCATTTACTTGAGCAAAAATTGGCATAACCAGTTGTGGTGTCGTATTTACCGCATCACGGAGATTTTTGCTAATTGAACTTTCTTTAACTTTTGAAGTCGATTCAAGCAGAGAAGAATTGTCACTTTTAATTTTGCCTGGAACAGAAGCAATTGGAACTGCGACATTTTTGTCTTGTTCTTTTGTTTCTTTTTTCTCGACTTCTTGCTCTACTACTGCTTCTTGCTCTAAACCAAAGTTTTCGGTATTTTCAGGAAGCAGACTTTGAGTATCTGAGTTAATAAAGTTTTGTATTTTTGTTGAAGGCTGACGTATGTTATCCACTTTTGGTGAGAAAGTAACTGCGTCGCTATCAGTAGCTATTACTTCAGAACACTCAGGTTGAGCAATTTCTTTTTGCTCTTGGTCAACCCATAAAGATAAATCGTCTTTACTTAAAACAAACTCATCTTCACGCAGAACATAACGTTCTATGTTATCTGCAAGAGGTTTTTTACGCTTTTCACGTAGACGTACTTCTTCTTGAGCAACTTCTTTTACTTTAGTTTCTTTAACCTTAGGTTCAGCTACTTCTTTGCTTTCTACAGCTTTTTGTGCTTTTGCAGGTTGCTCTGGTTTAGCGTTATTACGTTCTTTTGCTTCTTGAGCTTCAACCTGTGCCTTAACTTGGGCAGGGTTAATTTCTCCTTTAGCCTTTTCAATAACTTTTTTAGCTTTACGCTTACGCTCTTTGGTTGAAGTAAATACTTCTTCAGTTACATGCCCATCATCAAGTACTTTACCTTTTACTTTCTGAGCATTCTTTTCAGCCTGCTCTTCAGCAATTTTATTCATACGTGATAATTTACGTTGCTGACGACGGCTTAAAGGTTTTTCAGTCTCTTCGGCTTTTACTTTAGGCTCAACAGGAGCTTTAGTTTCTTGACTCTCTGTTTCAACTGTTTTAGCACGGCGACTTTTACGCTGTTTTAATTTACGACGTGGAGTCGGCTCGGCTTTAACTTCAGGCTCTTCCTTCTTTTTAGCACTGAAGAGATTTTTGAAGAATAACTTGATTCTACCAAATAGAGTTTTCTCTTTAGCTTCTTTTTCTAAAGCCTCTTGAATAAAGTCAGCTTTTTCTAAACGAGATTCAAAGGTCTTAGGTACATAAGCGTCAGGAACCGAAGATAAGTTATGGGGTAAGCTTTTCTCTTCTGCTCTTTCTTTGGCAACTTGTTTTCTTTGCGTAGCACGATTAATTTCTTGATAGTGCTCAACAAGTGAATAACTCACTTTGTCTTTTACTTGATCGCCACGTCTTACACGGTGGATCTCAAAGTGAGGAGTTTGCATAGCGGCATCAGGAATTACTACAACTTCTACTTTATGGATAGTTTGAATTGTAGATAACTCTTCGCGTTTTTCGTTTAAAAGATAAGCTGCAATTTCATTTGGAACTATAACATGAAGCTTTTCTAAACGTCCTGTACGCTTATTTACTTCTTCAATAATTTGACGAAGAATGTGTAAAGATAAAGATTCGTTATCACGAATAAAGCCAGTACCACAACAACGTGGACATACATGGTTGTTTGACTCAGCAATCGAACCACGAATACGTTGACGCGAAACTTCCATTAAACCAAACTTAGAGATTCTCGAAGTTTGGATACGAGCTCGGTCATCGGCTGTTGCTTGACGCATTCTTTCTTCTACTTTCTTTTGGTTCGAAGAAAGAGACATATCAATAAAGTCAATTACAATTAAGCCACCTAAGTCTCTTATTTTTAATTGGCGAGCAATTTCATCTGCAGCTTCTAAGTTAGTATAAACTGCCGTAGATTCAATATCATCTCCTTGCGTAAAACGAGATGAGTTTACGTCAATCGCGGTTAAAGCTTCTGTGGTGTCAATTACAATTGCCCCACCGCTTTTTAATTTTACGGTACGCTCAAAAGCTGTATCTATTTGCGCTTCGATTCCGTAAGCTGAGAAAATCCCTAAATCTTTAGCTTTTTCAGGTTTAAACAAAGTTAAGGTTGGACGCGAAGTTGGACGTACAAGCTTTAAGTAATGGTTTACTTTATTAAAAGCTTCTTGGCTATCTACAACTATTTCTTCAACATCTTTGGTTAAATAGTCACGGATTACACGAATAATAGTTTCTGATTCATGGTGTAAGATACCTACTTCGTCATGCTTTTCAGCGTATTCGGTAATACTATGCCAAATGTGATGTAAGATCTTTAAGTCATATCTTAACTCTTCGGTAGAACAACCTACCCCAGCAGTACGAACAATTAAGCCTTGCCCTGGTGGCACATCTAATTCTGCCAGCTTAGCTCTTAGATTATCACGTTCATATGGACTTAAGCGTCTTGAAATACCATCAACATCCGAACTATTTGGCATTAAAACTAAAAAAGTTGAAGCTAAAGCTATATAAGTAGTTAAAGCAGCCCCTTTATTACCACGTTCTTCTCTTGCCACTTGGACAATTAGTTTTTGTCCAACTTTAATACGGTCTTTAGTTTCGTCACCATCTTTACTTAGGTAACTTTCATGAATATCTTTAAATGGTAAGAATCCGTCTCTTCCTTCGCCATAATCTACGAAACAAGCTTCTAAAGATGATTCTATTCTTGAGATTTTACCAATGTATATATTCGATTTTTTATTATCGTTTCTTCTTTGCTCTATATCTAAATCTAAAAGATTCTTATTCTCTACCAGAGCAATACGCACCTCTTCTTCTTGAGTTGCGTTAATAAGCATTTTTTTCATTTCTTATATCAAAACTAACCAAGTAGTATAAGAAACAAACTTAGTTTTCTTTTTCTAAGTACTTAATTTTGTACTTTTCTTAAAATAATCCGATCTAGCATCCAAATTATTTAAGAAGTTGGCATAAACCCATTTTCGTTTGTTTAATATTAATTACAACAAAAGGCAAAAATGAATCTATGAATTTCCATAAAAGGAATATTTAAATTAGATTTTCTTACCCATTTTAAGTCTTATGTTGACTAAATTGCTTAAAATTTGCATATAAAAACCTCCCTGAAAATACTTCTTTCTATTTAGCCTCTCCAACTCCTCTAAAAGATTAAACAAATAATCCTTAACTTCTGTTATCTTACTAACTTACTGAAATAGTATTCAAAACTAAATAGTATGGAAATGTTCGAGTATATACTTAAGTCGTTTAAAACTAATTTTTTTGTCTGATTAGTTTTAGAGCTATTACGGCAAAAGTATAAGGAAAAGTAAATTAAATCACTTTCCTAGCACAGAGGAATAACTCCTTATTCGTGTGTAAAAAACTAGGAGTTTAATTTCTTATACTACTAATTAAACTAAAAATTCAATTTTTAGGCTTTAGTAGCCTGCAATTAAAAAAACATTAAATGTTTGCAAATGACGTAATCTAGCAATTAATCAACTTGCTTTCTTATAAAATTAATAACTAAATTTCAACGCCTTAGCGAAATCCATTTTTTAACCATAAATTCCGATAATATGCTTTTATATTTTACTCCAAATTCCCCAAAAATTCAAAAAATTTACATTAAAAAACCTTCTACATTCATGCTGTAGAAGGTACTTTTTATAAAGTAATAGGTTTTAGCTTGGCAAGAAAATTTTCTAATTCTGGAGCTAAAGGAATTTGCACAATTTTGCGCTCTTGACTCTCAGGATCTATATAGTTGAGCTTATAAGCATGAAGAAACATGCGATTTAAACCTAGTTTTTGTAAATAGGATGTAGCAATGAGATCCTGATATTTTGAATCGCCAGCTAATGGTGCCAAAGCATGTAAAGCATGCACTCTAATTTGGTGGGTTCGACCTGTTAAAGGACTAGCTTCAACTAAGGAAAACTTTTCCCCATTGCTATCTTCATATAGCTGGACAAGTTTAAAGTTGGTGCGTGACTCTTTGCCTTGCTCGTCAACTTTTACAAATCTTTCTCCAAGCTTTTCGTATCTTAATAAAGGAGCATCAACAAAGTCTTCTTGCCATACACCCGGCACTAAGCAAAGATAAGATTTATGAATTGTTTTATTACGAAACTGATCTTGTAAAGCTTTTAACACACTTGCTTTACGAGCTACCATTAACAAGCCTGAAGTTTCTTTATCTATTCGGTGCACTAACTCTAAACGTTTTTCTTTAGGAAATAAAACTCTTAAAGCTTCAACCACCCCATAAGATAAGCCCGAGCCCCCGTGCACGGCTATACCAGCAGGTTTATTAATAATAAACAGCCCCTTATCTTCATATACTATATTATCTTTAAGTACTTTTACCGAATTAAGTTTTACTATATCTTGAAGCTCGATGCTTTTATCAGGAGTATTTTTTAAAATCAGCGGAGCAATACGAATTACATCCCCTTGATTAATTTTATATTCAGGTTTAATTCTCCCTTTATTAATCCTGATTTCCCCTTTGCGGAGCAACTTATAAAAGTTAGTTTTGGGAATGTTTGGCAAAATACTTATTAAAAAGTTATCTATGCGTCGATCTTGATCTTCTTCTTTGGCAACTAGTTCAACAACTGGGGTGCGATACTCTTGCCCTATAGCTACGTCTGCTGGAGCTTTAAATGCTTCTCTATGTTCGAGATCAAGGTACTCTTTTTCTTTAACAATAGCTTCGCTTTTTAAACGCGCAGAAGAAGTATTAGTGCTTTTGGGATTTATTTTTTTACTTTGTAAATTTGTTCGTTTGGCTTGCAAGTTTTTCTTATCTTGCGACAAATTTACTCTTTTCTTTTGTGAATTTGTTTTTTTCATAGACAAAACATACATTAAAATGTCTATTAATATTATACATGAAAAAGGCTATCTAACTTTAGATAGCCTATTTATTTAAATTAATGATTTTCTCTTGCATGGTTAATAGTGTAGCGTGGGATTTCTACAATTAAATCCTCTTCACCTACAAAAGCTTGACAACTTAAACGTGAGTCTAGCTCTAAGCCCCATGCTTTATCTAATTGATCTTCTTCTGCCATTGAAGGCTCTTCTAGCGAATCAAAACCTTCACGTACAATTACGTGACAAGTTGTGCATGCACAAGATTTTTCACATGCATGCTCTATTTCGATTCCATTGCGTAGAGCAACATCTAAAATTGATTCTCCTGTTTGAGCTTCAACCACTAATCCCTCAGGGCATAATTCTACGTGAGGTAAAAAAGTAATTTTAGGCATTTTAAATTCCCTTACTTAATGTCATTTATGTCTTTTCCTGTAAGTACTTCTTTAATACTTTCAGTCATGATTTTTGCAGCAAAGTCACGCGTACTAACTTCTACTTGTTGTGACCAGAAGTCAATTTCATTAGCATACTCTTTTAATCTTTGACTATCTTCATTTGTAAGAGTCGAGATTTTAAGATTATCTAATTTATATTTTTCTAACAAGGTTAGTAAGCGATTTACATTGCGTTCAATATTGTTTGCTTCTTTTGGTTCTAAGAATTTAGCCCCATAATTTTGCACTTGTTGTACTACTGATTTAACAAGAAGTTCTGCTTCAACTCGTGCTTCAGAAAGTTTACGTAAAGCCATATCTAAAGCTGCAAACTCACTTGAGTCTTGAATCATTTTTAATACTTCATCTTCAGTTAAACCATAAGAAAGTTTAACTTGAACTTCAGCGCTAATATTTGTCGTTAACTCTTTAGCTGAAACACTTAGAAGACCATCAGCATCTACTTGATAAGTTACAAGAATTTTTAAAGCTCCTGCTGCTTTTGGTGGTAAACCTTTTAAAGTAAAACGCGATAAAGAACGACAGTCTTCTGCCATATCTCGCTCACCTTGAACAACATGAAGTTTTAATCCTGTTTGTCCATCTTGGGCAGTAGTAAACTCTTGTGCTCGGGTAATTGGAATTACCGTATTACGTGGAATAATTTTCTCAACTAGTCCACCATAAACTTCTACACCTAAAGAGAGAGGTAAAACATCTAAAAGAAGAAAATCTTTATCATTTTGATTTCCTGCTAAGATGTCAGCCTGCATTGCTGCCCCTAATGCAACAACTGTATCAGGGTCAATACTGCATAAAGGCTCTTTACCAAAGTATTTTTTTACTTTTTCTTTAACTAATGGAACACGCGTAGATCCACCAACAAGAATAACTTCATTTATTTCTTCTCTTTCTACATTTGCGTCTTTTAATACCGCACGACAAATAAGTAGAGTTTCTTTTACTAAATCAGCAATTAGGGCATCAAAGTGCTCGCGAGTAATAGTTAAGTCATTGAGAGTTGGTAACTCTTTACTTAAAAGGGCAAATTCTGCTAATTCGCTTAATTTAACTTGAGGAGCTGAGCTTAAGTGTTTTTTTACAGCTATAGCTAACTCTAAGAGAAGACGTTGACTATTTTTATTTAAACTAACTTCTTTTAAACCAATTTGTTCTTCAATATCTTTAACTAAGGCAGTATCAAAATCGTCACCACCTAAGTTAGTATTACCACCAGTAGCAAGAACCTTGAACACTCCTTTTTCTATTTTTAGAATCGAGACATCAAAAGTACCACCACCTAAGTCATAAACCGCAACCAGACCGTCTTGATCAGTTTTAATCCCATAGGCTACAGCCGCTGCCGTAGGTTCATTAAGCAAACGTAAAACATTTACCCCTGCTAATTTAGCAGCGTCTTTAGTCGCTTGACGTTGGGTATCATCAAAATACGCAGGAACCGTAATTACAGCTCCATATAGCTCTTCCCCAAGATTAGCTTCTGCTTGTTTTTTAAGTTTTTTTAGGATCAAGCTCGAAACTTCAATTGCATTCTTTTGCCCTGCAACTGTATTAAATACTGGTAAATTATTTGTCGAAGCCGTAAGTTCATAAGGAAGCTTATGAACATTTTTCAATACGTCATCCAATGATTTACCAATAAATCTTTTTACGGAAATAATAGTATTTTGCGGATCTATACTTGCTTTTTCTAAAGCTTGATAACCTACTTCTGGTTCTTGTTCAGCAAGAAAACGTACAACTGAAGGACAGAGAGGTCTTCCTTGTTCATCGTTAATAATATCTAAAGTACCATTACGATAAACGCCAACTAATGAATTTGTTGTACCTAAGTCAATCCCAACTGCAACTTTACGTTGATGTGGTGCAGCTGATTGTCCTGGTTCAGCTATTGATAGTAACGCCATAAAATTAAAATAAATTATTCATTTCTAAAGTCTCAATTTCTTGAGATAGTTTTGCGAGAAATTGAAGACGATAAACTAATTTCTGAGCTAGTTCTAAGTTGTTATCGTTAAAAGCCTGCTTAAGAGCTTCTTTATTTTCAAGAGTTAACTTTTTAGCTTGCTCTTGTAATTGATTAAATTCTGCTTCAACAAAATTTTGCGATAAATTTTGTGCTTGTTCACGTAAATTTATCTGTAAAACAATAAACTCAAAGTCATTTTTTACCACATTTTCATTGAAATGGGCGTGATCTTTTTGTAGATCAATTAAAGCTTGACCACGTTTTACATCGTCTTTTAATAAGTTGTAGGCATCATTTATTTGCGTTGACTTTGTCATAAAAGCAAGCTTTTGACTTGCCTCATCAACACCAGCTACTTTATCAGGATGATAAGCTTTCATTAACTCTAGGTATTTGTTTTCTAATTCAGTTTTATCTAAAGTAAAACTTTGTTCTACACCTAAGAGAGCAAATGGATTAAACATTAAAACTTTCTCCACAACCACATTCATTTTTTATATTTGGATTGGCGTATTTAAAGCCTTCATTTAACCCTTCACGAACATAGTCTAATTGGGTGCCGTCTAAATAAACTAAACTTTTCTTATCAACAACTACAGTTACACCTTTATCTGCAAAAGTAACATCGTCAACATTTAGTTCATCGACAAATTCAAGTACATAACTCATACCTGAACATCCTGATGTTTTAACACCAACGCGTAAGCCTATACCTTTACCGCGATTAGCTAAAAAGCTTTTAACTCTTTCGGCAGCTGTTTCAGTTAGAGTGATAGCCATTATAAGCTCCTTTCATAATATTATTTTATACTGATATATCTTTTTTAATATAGCACTATAAAAGAAACCCAATCTCTATATCAATTATAGAGACTGGGAATAAAATTATTTATTTTTGTTTCTATAATCATTTACTGCCGCTTCAATAGCTTCTTCAGCTAATAAAGAACAGTGAATTTTTACAGGTGGTAATTCTAACTCTTTTACAATTGTTTCATTTTTAATTGCAAGAGCTTCATCTAATGATTTACCTTTAACTAACTCTGTCATTAGAGATGATGAAGCAATTGCTGCTCCACAACCGTATGTACGAAACTTAGCGTCTTCAATGATACCTTGATCATTTACTTTAATTTCTAGTTTCATAACATCACCACAAGCAGGTGCACCCACCATACCTGTACCAATTTCTTTTGCATCATCTTTATCAAAAGAACCTACGTTACGTGGATTTTCGTAATGATCTAATAATTTGTTTGAGTATGCCATGTTTAAAAAAACCTCTTATATTTTTAAATTAGTGTGCAGACCAAGTGATTGAATCTAATGAAATACCTTTTTTGTAGAAATCCCATAAAGGAGATAGATCACGTAGTTTTTTCACTGCACTTTTAACTAAATCAATAGTAATATCAATTTCTTCTTCTGTAGTAAAACGACCTAAAGAGAAACGAATTGAAGAGTGAGCTAACTCATCATTACGACCTAATGCTCTTAATACATATGAAGGTTCTAATGAAGCTGAAGTACATGCAGATCCAGAAGATACTGCTATATCTTTTAATGCCATCATTAAAGATTCACCTTCGATATAGTTAAATGATACATTTAAAATACCAGGAGCAGAGAAATCATATTTACCATTTAAGTAAATTTCTTCAATGTCTTTTAAACCATTCCATAAACGGTCACGTAAGTCACTAAGACGCTTCATTTCTTCTGGTAATACTTCTTTTGCAATACGGTAAGCTTCACCTAAACCAACGATTTGGTGAGTAGCTAAAGTACCTGAACGTAAACCTCTTTCGTGACCACCACCGTGGATTAGTGCTTCTAAACGTGCACGTGGTTTACGACATACATATAAACCACCAATTCCTTTAGGACCATATACTTTATGACCAGAGAAAGACATTAAATCTACATTTAATTCTTTAACATCTACTGGAATTTTACCTACGCCTTGAGTAGCATCACAGTGGAATACAATTTTGCGTTCACGACAAATTTTACCAATCGCGGCAATATCTTGCAGAACACCTGTTTCATTGTTTACTAACATTACTGAAACTAAAATTGTATCTGGACGAATAGCGTTAGTTAAATCTTCTAGACTAACCACACCATGCTCATCTACGTCTAAGTAAGTAACTTCAAAACCTTGACGCTCAAGTTGACGCATAGTATCTAATACAGCCTTGTGCTCTGTTTTAACTGTAATTAGGTGGTTACCTTTAGATTTATAGAAAGCAGCTGTACCTTTAATAGCTAAGTTGTCTGATTCTGTAGCACCAGAAGTGAACACAATTTCACGTGGGTCAGCGTTAATTAAATCCGCAATATTTTTACGCGCTTCATCAACTGCTTTTTCTGCTTCCCAACCAAATTTATGTGATCTTGAAGCTGGGTTACCAAAGTTACCATCAAGGGTTAAACACTGCATCATTTTTTCAGCAACGCGAGGATCAACTGGGGTAGTTGCTGAATAATCTAAATAGATAGAGCGAGACATATGTCTTTAATTCTCCTAAAAAATACTTGAAATCTTGTTAGCTAAAGCTTGCGTTTAGGCAAAATTCTTCTTTTTTAGCTAAATTTGTATAAAAAACCACTTTGTTTGCTAAGTTATTATAGCAAATTTTCATTTTAAATTTTATCAGCAATTAAGATTTTTTCACTTACAAGTCTTTTTCTCTGTATAAAAATCACTATTTATCATAGCATAATCAAGGCAAATAGTAAAACAAAATCCCACACAAAAAATGTTAAAATTCTCCTCTTGCAACATAATTTTGCCAAGCTCTTGCAAAATTTATTGTTCAGCATAGGCTATCTATATTTTTATAAAAAAAGTAGAGTCTCAACAAATAGACTCTACTTTTTTATGTACTAATCATCATGAGGTAAGTTTAAAATATGAATTCTTGATAGTTCATCTTTACCACGATGAATGTTTCTATGTGGGATTGCACTAGCATTTTTGCGTAATTTTTGTTCAACTTGATAATATTTTAAGCGTTCAACCACTTCTTCATTAACTGAGTCATCAGATAAGTGGTCACGGATAATTGAACCTATTGTCGCTTGTTTTAAGTAAGCGGAAATATTTTTAGTTAATTCGTTCCAGAGATTGTGAGTGATGCATTTTTCCCCATTAACGCAATCACCATTTCCTGAGCATCGTTTTAACTCGATAGTTTCATCTACAGCGGTAATTATATCCCATACTGAAATGCTATCGATGTCTTTTGATAAGAAGTACCCACCACCTGGCCCGCGTAAACTATTAACAATGCCTTTTCTGCGTAATTTAGCAAACAATTGTTCTAAATAAGAAATTGAGATTTGTTGTCTATCGGCAATTTCCTTTAAAACAATAGTGTTCTTCGATAAAAAACTATATAATGCTAAATCAGCTACAGCCATTACCGCGTAACGAGCTTTCGAAGTAAGCTTCATAAATTTCAATGCCTATCAAATAAACTTATTATGTAATTAAACCACTTCCCTCTACGCAACAATGGTTATTGCATAATAAATTAAGTGTTTGAACCAATGATAATTCCTGTCTCCAACAATGAACTATCGCAACAAAAGTAACCAATCTGATTATAACCACTAGAAATAGAGGTAAATTTTTTATAATTCCCCACTAAAAACTAGGTTATAGTGCGTAAAAAAAAGTATCTTTTGGTACTTTTATTATCCCCTTTTTACACTTGTATTATAATATACCCATAAATTACTAAGTATTATTATACGTGTAAATACCGTAGAATTTTTAAGAGATTAAATCTACATTCTTAATTATAACAAATTTATATATTTTTTGTGTGAGTTTAAATGTCTATCAGTCTGAACCAATTTACGCTTATTTATCTTAAAACTACTCACCCAGGCAATCTAGGCTCGATTGCTCGAGCAGCAAAAAATATGGGGATTACAGATATACGTCTTGTCAACCCGCAAGCTTCGATAAGTGACGAGCAAGCTATAGCAAATGCTGCTGGAGCAACAGATGTATTAGCCAAAATGCAAATTTTTACCTGTCTCGACAGTGCTTTAGCTGACTGCAAAATTATCTTTGGTACTTCGGCAAGGTCAAGAGCTTTAAATCCTATAATTACCTCTCCTGAGCACATTGTAACCTTAGCTCAAGAAGATTTAGGGGCACAGGCCAACCAAAGCAAAATCGCCATTCTTTTTGGAACCGAAAAAAGTGGCTTAACTAATGAGGAATTAAATCTTGCCAACTATCATGTTGTAATTGATGCTAATCCTGAATATACCTCTCTTAATCTTGCCATGGCAACCTTATTAGTTAGCTATAGTATTAGATTGCAAGTGCAAAATGGCTCGCATGCTCAAGTTGAACAAACTAGTCAAGTTGAACCTATGGCAAGTCAAGCAGACTTCCATAGTTACTTTACCCGCTTAGAAGAGCATTATCGCAAAATAGGTTTTATTCAACACTCGATGGTTATTCCGCGTTTACAACATCTTTATAAAAAAGCTAAATTAACCAAAAAAGAGATAGATCTTCTCCAAGGCATGCTCTCGGCAGACATAAAAAAAGAGTAGTTTCTAACACTACTCTTTTTTAATTAAAACTTCGATTAATTGTTCAACCTCAGCTTCATTTTCAGGTTGTGCTTCTAAGGCATATTCACCAGATGCCCAAGCACCTAAATCTTGTAACTTACATCTTTCACTGCAAAAAGGTCTATATGGATTATCTAAACTATAAACCATTTCCTTTTTACAATTTGGACATTGTATAATTATTTCTTCCATTTTCTAGTAACTGCTTAAGATTTTAAATTCATGAGGTTTCGACGAAATCTTTTCACAGTTCCTTCCATAATTAAATTATTTACACGACCTACTTTTTGACTTAACTCTTTAATAGTTACTGTATCATCATTAACAATAACGTATTTAGCGTGCTTTTCTCTTTCTTGATTACTCGCTTGAGCATTAAGAATATCAACAATTATTTTTAAATTAGTTGTTGGGTCACGCTCTAAGGCTCTTTGAATTTGAGTCTGTCTATTAGCCTGGACTACAATAATTTCATCACAGTAAGACCAAAGTTTCTTTTCAATTAGTAAAGGAACATCCCACAGAATATAATCTTTTTCCGATTTGCTGAACAGTTCTAACTCACGACTGCGAATATGCGGATGAGTAATAGATTCAAGGAGAGCAAGATTCTCTTTTGCCTGTTCACTAGTACCAAAGACTAAACTACGTAATGCTTTGCGGTCAATAGGTCTTTGTCCTGTAGAATCTTCTGGTAATAAAATCCCTTCGCCAAAAGTTTTTACTACCTCATCATAACATGGATGACCAGGTTGCATAACTTCACGAGAAACATCATCAGAGCTAATTATGTCACAATCACCAATATTGCGAAATATGTTAGCCACAGTACTCTTGCCAGAAGCTATACCTCCAGTCAAGCCAATAATTGGTTTATTTAAACGCATAACATAAAAATATTTGTTCTTTGCTGTATTATACCATATTACCAGAGTACACTTAACTTGAGAAAAATGAAATATGGTTAACCATAATTAGTAATGTCTAATTAGTGATATCTCTATATTGCTTTGTTCTAATTTTTATTCTCACATTGATATAGTTTGGCAACATTTTTTTTATTCTAATCTCTAATGGTATATAATAACCTTTGCTTACTTTTTATACAGTTATGAATAAATATAAAAACTATGAAATTAACTATCAAAATTTCTGATTCAGATCTACAAGAACTAGAGAAGTTAAAACAAGGTAGTTATTTAGACATGATCAACTATCGCTCAAAAAGACAAATAGCTACTCAGTCTATCAAAACCCTTGTTTATGAAGAAATACGAAGAAATTTACGCGTATGGATTCAAAATATCTTCTCTCCGTTTTGTACGGCCGTTCTTTATTTCTTAATCTTTGGCTATATCTTGGGGTCTAAAATAGGCTCACTAAATGGAATCCCTTATGTTAACTTTTTAGTTCCAGGGTTTCTCGTAATGCCTGTTATGGGGGCAGCCTTTGGTAATGGGGTATTTACCACCTTTATGCGTAAATACTTTAAAACTATTCAGTACATCCAAACTTCGCCGATAAATGTTCACTCATTTATTATCGGGATTACTATTGCAGGTGTTTTACGTGGACTTCTTGTTGCTTTCTTAATTTGGTTAGCAAGCGTTCTCTTTACAGGTACATTTGCTGTCCACAGCCCATTAATGGCAATTGTGGTATTAATTTTAGTATGTACTATGTTTAGTCTTGCAGGAATGATAAATGCACTCTATGCAAATACTTTTGAACAAATTAACTTCATTCCTACTTTTATCCTAACCCCACTTTCATACTTATCAGGTATTTTCTTTGATGTAAATACCTTACCAACTTTCTTTGCAAAATTAAGTTTATTAAATCCTATTGCCTATGTTGTAAGTTCTTTTAGATATACTTTCTTAGGAGCTCCTGAAGCTAACTTACTTGTATGCATTAGCTTTTTTATTCTTATCATTATTGCTCTTTACTTTTATGTAAACAGATTATTAAGAAAAAAATTAAACATCTGTTAAAAAAAGGTTCTAGTATAAAACTAGAACCTTTTTTATTAGTTTTCAATAAGATCATAATCTAATTGTGGATCTTTTTGACTTTGATCAAGTAAGAATTCTGCATTTTTTATCGCTTCTGGCGATAAATCTTCGTGCCCAATTAAACTTGCTAAAGCCATTACTCGACCTGTGCGATCAAGTAAGGTCATTTTAGTATTTGCTTCTAAGCCTTCATTCCATTTTTCTACTTGGAAGTGATTACTTGCATAAGCCGCCACTTGAGCTAAGTGAGTAACACTAATAACCTGAATCCGTTTTGATAACTGACGAATTATCCGTCCTACTACCGTTGCTGTTTTTCCAGAAATACCAACATCAACTTCATCGAAAATTAAAGTACCGTTATCAAGATGACTAGCCGTTAAAAGTTGAATTGCTAAAGCTATACGTGAAAGCTCCCCACCTGAAGCTACTTTATGTAACTCTTGTGCTTGTTGCCCTAGATTTGAATTTAACATAAAGCGCACTTGATCAGAACCAGTTTCTGAGATTTGTTTTGGATCATAGATAACATCAATATAAAATTGTGCATCTTTCATATTTAAATCCTTCATTATCTCTTCAACCTTAGCACTTAGGTTAGCTGCTCCTTGGCGTCGTGCATCACTTAAAGTGCGTGCTTTTTCTTGATAGTCTAACTGAGCCTTTTCTAATTTTTCTTCAAATTCAGACTGATCACCTATACTAGACTGTAAAGACTTTAATTGTTTACTAATATCTACATAGTAAGAATAGAGTTGCTCAGGAAGAATATTGTTCTTCTTCGCCATAGTGTCGTATGCATGCATACGCTCTCTTACTCTTTCCATATCTTCTTGTGAAAACTCAAAAGAAGAAAGATTTTGTGCTTCGGCTACAGACTCTTGAATATTAATTAAAGCTTCGTCTAACATAGTAGCAAGGTTATGATAGCTTTTATCATACTCAGAAAGACGATGGGCATTATTAGCTGCTCGCGATAATAAGCTATTAACGTTATAATTACCATCAGAGAGCACATCTATAATCTGCTGATTTAATTCTTTAATATGAGCTTGATTAGAAAGAATCATATATTCTTTTTCTAACTCTTCATACTCATTATTAACTAGATTTAATTCTTTGAGCTCACGATATTTATACTCAAGAAGCAATCTTGTGGTTTGAAAATTTTCTTTTTGGTGGAGAAAATCTTCATATTCTTTTTGTAGTTTAGTGAGCTTTTGATAACTTGTCTCAACTTGCTGTAAGAGCTCTTTTTGGTTTATATATCGATCAACTAAAACTAATTGATAGCTAGTTTTTAAGAGTAATTGCGGAGCATGCTGTCCATGTAAATGAACTAAATATTGCGTTAATTCCTTAAGAAAAGAAATTGAAACTGGATGTTCATTAATGTAAGCTTTTGAAGGTCCACTTGTATTTATTAATCTGCGAACTATTACTTCGGTTGGTTGCTCTTCATCTAATAATGACTTTTCCTCTAGCCATGCATAAGCTATAGAGTTTTTATCTATAGAAAAAGTAGCACTTACTTGAGCTTGATTACAGCCATTACGAATCATCCCAACGTCAGATCTATACCCCATGCATAAACTTAGGGCATCTATAGCTATTGATTTACCAGCTCCAGTTTCCCCTGTAATTACAGTCATTCCGCTGTCTAGATCAATATTTAATTGCTTAATAATCGCAAAATTATTTATATTTAATCCGGTTAACATAAATTATAGACCTGTTAATTTAAAATAGACGTTTAGCCCAATTTAATTTTTTTGCCAAGATACTGTAATAGTTATAATCATTAAAGTGCACCATTTTTACAGTAACATTTGTTGGTTTAATAGTAATTTGGCTGGTGATTAACGAATGGTGTGTTAACACCCCGTCACAATAAATATCTACGGCGTCGGCTGTAACATCTCTTTTAAAAAGGATATCTATTTCCGAAGTCGCAGGGATTACTATTGGTCGTGACGATAAAGTATGGGCATTCATAGGGGTAAGAATAACCGCATGTAACGAAGGATGGACAATAGGTCCACCTATAGAGAGATTATAGGCTGTAGACCCAGTTGGCGTTGAAATTATTAACCCATCTCCTCGCATGCCAAAAGCAAACTTACGATCAACAAAAACTTCAACCTCTACAATCCGGTTTTCACGATTCCCTAAAATGGCAATTTCATTTAAAACATTTACTTCTTGACCACATTCGTCATTTTCTAAAAAAGAAACGCCAATGGTATTTCTTTCTTCGATATAAACGTTATCTTTATTTAATAAACGTTCTAAGCTGTCTGTAACTCCATATGGATCTATATCCGTAAGAAAACCTAAGTTTCCTTTATTAACCCCAATTAAGGGAATATTGTATTTGGCAAAACGTAATCCTGCTCTTAACATATTACCGTCACCACCAATACAAATAATTAGATC
Source organism: Psittacicella melopsittaci (assembly GCF_003585925.1). Classification (GTDB taxonomy): domain Bacteria; phylum Pseudomonadota; class Gammaproteobacteria; order Enterobacterales; family Psittacicellaceae; genus Psittacicella; species Psittacicella melopsittaci. The sequence continues at coordinate 2,114 of NZ_NRJH01000036.1, read as the reverse complement.
AGCATTTGCCCCGATTGTTTGCTCATCGGCAAATACTTGTTCATCTAAATCAGGAAACTCTTGTCGGAGTTGTTGATCTAGATAAACTTTTTTTCCTAAATCATGAAAAAATTTATATACTTCTAAATGAGTTACTAAACTTTGCTGATTTCTCGGAAGGCCAACTATGGCAAAGGTGTTAAATTCTTTATTCAACATAAAAATATCAATATCTCGATGAGATTATAATTGTCTTTTTTCAGGTATAATTATACACAAAATTAGCTAGTTCTCTGGATAAAAATAATAATGAAAGGATTATTACTTAAAACAATTTACCTCTTACTTTTTCTCATTATCTTTTGGCAAATTTATGTACATTTAAATCTGTCGGATAATAAAAAACAAACGCGTAGCTATGAAAATCTGGTTAACTACCGCGTCTATGTTCCTGCAACGGCTCTTAGTTCTAGCCCTGCAATTATCAATAGCCCTGAATATCCTGAGATTATTAAAAATTTACCCCAAGTTACTAACCTAACTTTAGGACATGTACCAGAGTTACAACAAGTATGGTTAAATGTAGCTCTGACTGCTGATCAACAATTGATTATTATTCCGAATATAGATTTAGAGAAATACTCAAATCTTTATAGCCTGTATGGCAAAGATGGCAAGATCGACTTTAATCAACTTACTTTAGCACAGTTAAAACAAGTTAAATTTAGCCAAGATTATCAATGGCAAACTCTAAAAGAATTTTTCCAGCATAATGAACATTTAAATCTTATATTCTGGCTTAATTTACTTAATGCTCACAATTTATATCTGCAAAATAACCTCGATCTTGGCAAAATAGCCTTTAATACAGTTGAACAAAGTGGTATTGCCGAGCAAAGAATTAATTTTGTTTCCCCTTCGTTAATTATTTTGTCACATTTACGTAATGATTTAATCCGTCCAACAGAGAAAAAGTATCAACTGGCATTTTTAATTGAAGCGGGGAATCAACTCCCTGTTGACAAACCTGATGTAAATCTGGGCTATACTTCTTTTGTCACTGTCGCTCATAAGGTGGTAATAGATCACTCCTATTTAATACAACAAGGGAATATCATTAATTCTTGGTATCCTGAATTAATTCTTAGTACACGTAAACCTACTTACATCTATAACCTAAATTTAAGCACGCCAAGTCAACTTAGACAATTATATTTAAGTAGTAAAGCTTTTGGTTATAAAGGTATAGTTACTAAGTTCAGAAGTCAAGACCTCTACTTTGCCCCATAAGTGAGGCTATTCACCTACTTTATGTAAGGGTTTGTAAACTTGTAAACTCCAGGCTAACCCTCTGATTATTAGTGATTTTATTTAAGTTAGAAACCTTATATTATTATTTTCCCCCTCTGCTATCTGTTCTTTTTTCGGGGAAAGTTTTAAAATATAAATTGACTTAGGAGTACAAACGAGGTTATGTTTTAAAGCTAGTGAGTTGGAGCAAACGCTAATTATTCTTATTAAAAATAGGTGCATTTATTGCTTTTTACACAACTCATCAATTATTTTATTAGCTTGGAGTATAATAAGAAACCTAACTTTTGTAGACAAATATAATATGCAAGACTCAATTATTACTTTATCTGATAAAGCTGCAAAAAGAGTTTCTAACTTAATAGAAGCCGAAGGCGTTAAATACAGATTAAGAATTTATATAACTGGGGGTGGCTGTAGTGGGTTTACTTATGGCTTTACCTTCGATGATAAATCTAATGAAGATGATTTAATAATTCATCATGACTCAGCTGATGTAGATTTAATTGTAGATCCTATTAGTCTGCAATACTTAATTGGTTCAACAGTTGATTACGAAGAAGGATTAATGGGAAACCGCTTTGTTGTAAATAACCCTGCTGCAACAAATGTTTGCGGTTGCGGATCTTCATTCTCAATTTAATATTAAACAAAGAAACACTTTTGTGGAGTCCACAAAAGTGTTTTTCTTTTATCCTCAATTTAGACCTATTTAGTTAATTACCTTCCTAGCTCTCACTTCTGTGATTTTTAACCAATAATCAAAATATTAATAAAAAAATTTTGACAAGTTTTTATTTTTTAATTAAATTAAAGAGTAAGCG